>NZ_JASEWO010000233.1:0-5662 GCF_030024295.1 Pantoea sp. Pa-EAmG | reverse complement strand
TGCCGCGTGAGAAAATCTTCGAAGCGCTGGAGAGCGCTTTGGCCACTGCGACCAAAAAGAAGTATGAGCAAGAGATCGAAGTGCGCGTCAGCATTGACCGCCGCAGCGGCGATTTCGATACTTTCCGTCGCTGGCAGATTGTTGAAGAAGTCACTCAGCCGACCCGTGAGATTACGCTGGATGCCGCTCGCTTCGAAGATGAAGCGTTCAATCTGGGCGAATACGTTGAAGATCAGATCGAATCTGTGACCTTCGACCGCATCACTACGCAAACCGCGAAGCAGGTTATCGTGCAGAAAGTGCGCGAAGCTGAGCGCGCGATGGTGGTTGATCAGTTCCGTCAGCACGAAGGTGAGATCATCACCGGCGTGGTGAAAAAAGTGAACCGCGATAGCATTTCACTGGACCTCGGCAGCAATGCTGAAGCTGTGATTGGTCGTGAAGACATGCTGCCACGTGAAAACTTCCGCCCAGGCGACCGTATTCGCGGTGTGTTGTATGCCGTGCGTCCAGAAGCACGTGGCGCGCAGCTGTTTGTGACCCGTTCTAAGCCGGAAATGCTGATCGAGCTGTTCCGCATTGAAGTACCAGAAATCGGCGAAGAAGTTATCGAGATCAAAGCGGCAGCGCGCGATCCGGGTTCACGTGCGAAAATCGCTGTGAAGACCAACGATAAACGTATCGATCCAGTGGGTGCTTGTGTCGGTATGCGCGGTGCGCGTGTGCAGGCTGTTTCAAGCGAACTGGGCGGTGAGCGTATCGACATTGTGCTGTGGGACGATAACCCAGCGCAGTTCGTGATTAACGCCATGGCGCCAGCCGATGTGGCGTCTATCGTGGTGGATGAAGACAATCACACCATGGATATCGCGGTTGAAGCCGGGAATCTGGCTCAAGCGATCGGCCGTAACGGCCAAAACGTGCGTCTGGCTTCCCAACTGAGTGGCTGGGAACTGAACGTGATGACCGTCGATGATCTGCAGGCTAAGCATCAGGCTGAAGCCCACGCAGCGATCGATATGTTCACCAAACATCTCGACATCGACGAAGAGTTCGCCACCGTTCTGGTGGAAGAGGGCTTCTCTTCGCTGGAAGAATTGGCTTATGTGCCAATCAACGAGCTGCTGGAAATCGACGGCCTCGACGAAGAGACCATTGAAGCCCTGCGTGAACGAGCAAAAAATGCGTTAACCACCCTGGCATTAGCGAAAGAAGAGAGCCTTGGTAATCAGGAGCCCGCTGAGGATCTTCTGAATCTTGAGGGCTTAGATCGCACGCTGGCGTATCGCCTGGCGTCTAAAGGCGTTTGCACGCTGGAAGATCTCGCTGAGCAAGGTGTTGACGATCTGACAGATATTGAAGGGCTGGATGATGAGAAAGCCGGTGCGCTGATCATGGCTGCACGTAATATCTGCTGGTTCGGCGATGACGCGTAATAACAGGAAGGAACAGCATGACAGATGTAACCGTAAAATCGCTGGCCGCCGAAATTCAGACTCCGGTCGATCGCCTGGTACAGCAATTTGCTGACGCAGGGATCCGCAAGTCTGAAAACGATGCGGTATCCCAGCAAGAGAAAGAAACCTTACTGTCCCATTTGAATCGTGAACACGGTCAGACCGGTTCAAGTAAACTGACTTTGCAGCGCAAAACGCGCAGCACCTTGAATATTCCCGTCACCGGGGGTAAAAGTAAGTCGGTGCAAATCGAAGTCCGCAAAAAGCGCACATACGTGAAAGGTGATGCAGAGTCTGAGCAAGCTCAGGCAGAAGCAGAAGCCGAGGCGCAGCGTGAAGCGGAAGAGCAGGCGCGTCGCGAGGCGGAAGAACAAGCCCGTCGCGAAGCTGAACAAAAAGCGCAACGTGAAGCCGAAGATAAAGCCAAGCGCGAAGCCGCTGAAAAGGCTAAGCGTGAAGCAGCGGAAAATGAGAAAGTGACTAATCAACCTACCGACGAAGTAACCAAGGCTGCGCAATCTGATAAAGCCCGTCGTGAAGCCGAAGCGGCTGAACTGAAACGTAAATCAGAAGAAGAAGCGCGTCGTAAGCTAGAACAAGATGCCCGTCGCGTGGCAGAAGAAGCTAAACGTCTGGCTGAAGAAAAAGCGGCTGAATGGGAAAAACCTGAAGAAGAGGATAAGGGTGATTACCACGTCACTACCTCAACTCATGCCCGTCAGGCTGAAGACGAGAACGATCGTCAGGTTGAAGCTGGCCGTACGCGTACGCGTACCGCTAAAGCTGCTCGCCCGGTGAAGAAAGGCAACAAACATTCTGAAGCGAAAACCGACCGCGAAGAAGCACGTGCTCAGGTACGTGGCGGTAAAGGCGGCAAGCACCGTAAACCAAGTTCACTGCAGCAGGGCTTTAACAAGCCAGCACAGGCGGTGAACCGCGATGTCATCATCGGTGAAACTATCTCCGTTGCTGAGCTGGCCAATAAAATGGCAATCAAAGGCTCTCTGGTTGTAAAAGCGATGATGAAGATGGGCGCCATGGCGACCATTAACCAGGTCATCGACCAGGAAACGGCTCAGATGGTCGCGGAAGAAATGGGTCACAAAGTGATCCTGCGCCGTGAGAATGAGCTGGAAGAAGCGGTAATGGACGACCGTGATACCGATGCCGCGCAAGAGAGCCGCGCGCCAGTCGTGACCATCATGGGTCACGTTGACCACGGTAAAACTTCACTGCTCGACTATATCCGTTCAACCAAAGTCGCCTCTGGCGAGGCTGGCGGTATTACTCAGCATATCGGTGCATACCACGTTGAAACTGACAACGGTATGATCACCTTCCTGGATACCCCAGGTCACGCCGCGTTTACCGCTATGCGTGCTCGTGGTGCTCAGGCAACGGATATCGTTATCCTGGTTGTTGCCGCGGATGACGGCGTGATGCCACAGACCATCGAAGCTATCCAGCACGCAAAAGCGGCGCAGGTGCCGGTTGTGGTTGCTGTGAACAAAATCGATAAGCCAGAAGCCGATCCGGATCGCGTTAAAAACGAACTGACTCAGTACGGCATCATTCCGGAAGAGTGGGGCGGCGAGAACATGTTCGTTAACGTCTCTGCGAAAGCCGGTACCGGTATTGATGACCTGCTGAATGCGATTCTGCTGCAGGCTGAAGTCCTGGAGCTGACAGCGATTCGTGCAGGTATGGCGAGCGGTGTGGTTATCGAATCGTTCCTCGACAAAGGTCGTGGTCCGGTTGCTACCGTACTGGTGCGTGAAGGTACGCTGAACAAAGGCGATATCGTACTCTGTGGCTTCGAATACGGCCGTGTCCGTGCGATGCGTGATGAACTGGGCCGCGAAGTACTGGAAGCCGGTCCATCGATTCCAGTGGAAATCCTTGGTCTGTCTGGTGTGCCAGCAGCAGGTGATGAAGCGACTGTCGTTCGTGATGAGAAGAAAGCACGTGAAGTTGCACTGTATCGTCAGGGCAAGTTCCGCGAAGTGAAGCTGGCGCGTCAGCAGAAGTCGAAGTTGGAGAACATGTTCGCCAACATGACCGAAGGCGAAGTGTCCGAGCTGAACATCGTACTGAAATCCGACGTACAGGGTTCTGTGGAAGCGATCTCCGATTCTCTGCTGAAACTCTCTACCGACGAAGTGAAAGTGCGCATCATCGGTTCAGGCGTGGGTGGTATCACCGAAACTGACGCAACCCTGGCTGCAGCATCCAACGCGATCATCCTCGGCTTCAACGTGCGTGCTGATGCTTCTGCTCGCCGCGTGATTGATGCTGAAAACGTTGACCTGCGTTACTACTCCGTCATCTATAATCTGATCGACGAAGTTAAAGCGGCAATGAGCGGTATGTTGGCGCCAGAGTTCAAACAGCAGATTATCGGTCTGGCTGCAGTACGTGACGTGTTCAAGTCACCGAAGTTCGGCGCTATCGCAGGCTGTATGGTCACCGAAGGCAACATCAAACGTCACAACCCGATTCGCGTGCTGCGCGACAACGTGGTGATTTACGAAGGCGAACTGGAATCTCTGCGTCGCTTTAAAGACGATGTCAACGAAGTGCGTAATGGCATGGAGTGTGGTATCGGCGTGAAGAACTACAACGACGTTCGTGTTGGCGATATGATCGAAGTCTTTGAAGTGATTGAAATTAAACGCACCATCGATTGATTATTATCTGATGTGTTGCAATTTGGGAGGCCTCTGGCCTCCCGAATTATTTGGGAGAAAGAAAAATGGCAAAAGAATTTGGCCGCCCACAGCGCGTATCTCAGGAACTGCAAAAAGAAATCGCTATCATCCTGCAGCGCGAAATCAAAGATCCGCGTCTTGGCATGATGGTGACCGTCTCTGGCGTGGAAGTCTCACGCGATCTGGCTTACGCCAAAGTGTTCGTGACCTTCCTGAATGATCAGGACGAAGATGCGGTAAAAAATGGCCTGAAAGCGCTGAAAGAAGCCTCAGGCTATATCCGTATTCTGGTGGGTAAAGCGATGCGTCTGCGTATCGTGCCGGAATTGACCTTCTTCTATGACAACTCACTGATCGAAGGTATGCGCATGTCTAACCTCGTCAGTAACGTTATCAAGAGTGATGTTGAGCGTCGAGGTGAAAGCCCGGCGGAAGATGACAAGGAGGACTAATGAGTCGTCCTCGTCGTCGCGGTCGCGACGTCCACGGTGTGTTTTTGCTGGATAAGCATCAGGGTGCATCCTCTAATGATGTCCTGCAGAAAGTGAAGCGCCTGTTTAATGCTAATCGAGCGGGCCACACCGGCGCGCTGGATCCCCTGGCCACTGGCATGTTGCCGGTTTGCCTCGGTGAAGCGACCAAGTTTTCGCAGTTTCTGCTCGATTCCGATAAACGTTATCGTGTGATTGCAAAGTTGGGTGAGCGCACGGATACCTCAGATGCCGATGGCAACATCGTCGAAACACGCCCGGTGACCTTTAACCAGGCGATGTTGGACGATGCGCTGGAGAGCTTTCGTGGTGACACCATGCAGGTGCCGACCATGTTCTCCGCACTGAAGTATCAGGGTCGTAAGCTGTACGAATATGCACGCGAAGGCATTACTGTTCCGCGTGAAGCACGCCCTATCCGTGTATTCGAACTGCAGTTTATTCGCTGGGAAGGCGATGAACTGGAGCTGGAGATTCATGTCTCCAAAGGGACTTACATCCGCACCATCATCGATGATTTGGGTGAAAAACTTGGCTGCGGTGCGCATGTGATTATGCTGCGTCGTCTGCAGGTAGCGCGTTATCCGATTGAAAGAATGATCACGCTTGAACAACTGCAAGAGATGGCCGCTGCAGTTAATGCCACTGAAACGCCGGATTACACCACTCTGGACGCCTTGCTGTTACCGATGGACAGCCCAGCAGAAGAGTTTCCTGTCGTGAATTTGCTCCCTTCTGTGGCGGCCTTTTTCAAACAAGGTATGCCGGTGCAGGTGGCGAATGCCCCTGAACAGGGTTTGGTGCGTGTCACTGAAGGTGACGGCCACAAATTCATTGGTATGGCTGAAATCGCGGATGATGGGCGTGTCGCGCCGCGTCGTCTGGTGGTTGAGTTTCCCGCCTAATCGAAACACAGGCTTTAGCCTTTACGACGCATTTGCGTTGCTATCTGGCGAAGAGTAGAATAGCGCGGCTTTAAAAGCGGGCTGCTGAATTAGAGATCGGC
>NZ_JASEWO010000036.1:0-32035 GCF_030024295.1 Pantoea sp. Pa-EAmG | reverse complement strand
TCGGGTCCAGGGAAATGGCTCTTTGAGAGCCGTGCGCTAAAAGTTGGCATTTTTGCAGGCGAGGACGCCTTGCCTTTTAAAGGTAGACCAGCATCGGTGATTTTCCAGCCAGCGGGCTACGCCGCCGGCAAAAGCTGCCAACTCTGTGATCGGGCTGGCACTAACGGCTGGCAGGCGCAGCGGCAAAAATGTGCGCTACGCCTGAAAATGCAGGGATTATTTACCGCACAGCTGCTGGGCGCGATCGACGATCGGCTGCAGGCTCATCTTTTGTCCGGGATGCGCTTTATCGGCGGCAAGGATGGTATCGATGGACTGCAATGTGCCCTGCCCTGCATTGCCGCGCGCCAGCGCTTTATCATTGAGCGGATACTGCAGCAGTGTGCTGGGGTTGATGGCAAACAGCGCGCCATCTTTCTCGCAGGTCAGCATCACCTCTTCACGGGTGAACGGCCACTTATCTTTGCCCATTTCAAAACGGCTGACGGTGATAATCTGCCCGGCGAACGCCTGGCTGCACAACGCCATCAGTAACCCAGCTGGAATCAGTTTCTTCAGCAAAATCTCGACCTCATCTCATCTTTTAACAGATTCAGGCCGGCGAAAGCGTAGCAAACACGCTCACCAGCCCGATAACAATCAACGCCAGCAGCAGCTCGAGCTGCGTCAGACGGATAAAAAGTTTCGGTGCCCGGCTGGCGGCCAGGCGAAAACGCGGCACCAGCAGATAGCGATTAAGCAGCGCAATCAGCACCATCAGTGCCACCAGCAACGCTTTGCTCACCAGCAGCTCGCTCCACAGCGTGGCGGTCCAGTTTAGCGGCGTGCCGGCAATCAGCAGGCTGTTGACCGTGCCGGTAACAATCGCCAGCGCCACGGCCAGATGACCATAGCGTGAAAAGCGCATCATGCTGCGAATGGCATCGGTGCGCCAGGCAATGTTACGCGCCTCGCGCATTAATAGCAGCAGCGGCAGCAGACCACCGGCCCAGAAGGCGGCCGCGATCAGGTGCAGCGCATGATTCCCCTGCTGCAGCAGTCCCGGCATGCCGTCGCGCATCGCCGCATGGCCGACGCCCGCCAGTGCCACCAGCTGCAACAGCGCAGTCGCCAGTAATGCCTGCTGGCGCAAATTACCACGCAGGCGCAGCGCCAGCGTGCTGAGCAGGGCAAACAGGATAACCCAGCGCCACACCGCGCCGAAGCGCGTGCCCAGCACCGCCAGCCAGACGTCGATGCTGGCGATACTGCGCCAGTCGCCGCTCATCAGCCCGGTCTGCGCCGCCAGCATCAACAGCGCACTGAGTAAACTCAGCACGGCGCTGTATCCCATCAGCCGCCGCCAGCGCTGGGCCAGCAGCGGTCGGTAGCGCGCCGGCGCCAGCAGCGCGGTATAAAATGCACTGCCGGTCAGCAGAAACAGCGCCAGAAAATGCAGCGCCCGCAGGCCGATCCAGAACGCGCTAAGACTCATTACTTCACGCTGAAGCTGTAGCTACCTTTGGTTTTGTGGCCGTCCACTGACAGCACGTGCCAGTTGACCTGATAATGGCCCGACGCCAGCGGCTGGGCGATCGGCACAATCAGCTGATCGTGCTGCTGCGGATTCAGCTGGGCTTTCTTCAGCGCCACCGGTCGCTGCTGCGCGTTGATCATTTCCACGCCGCTGAATGCCGGTTCAATATCTTCGGTGAATGTCAGGGTGAGTTGCTGCGGCGCGCGCTCCACCACGGCGTTATCCGCCGGCACCGGGGCTTTCAGGTGGGCATGCGCCAGAGCCAGCTGGCTGAAGCCCAGCGTCGCGCCCGCCAGCAGTAGCACGATAACGCGCCTGGATGCAGTTTTCATCATCACGTCTTCCCTTTTAACTGCGGCACTGCGCCGCAAATGTGGCAGCAGGATACGCCGCTGCTTTTAGGCTGTCGAGACTTGCGGTGCGATCCAATTCCCTTGATCCAGCAGGGCGAAACCATTATTTTTGCCCCTGTTTATCAGGAGAAAAGCATGAGCCAAAACCTTGCCCTGCTGTCGCAGGAAGAGAAAGACAAAGTAAACGTCGATCTCGCCGCCGCTGGCGTGGCGTTTAAAGAGCGCTACAACATGCCGGTGATCGCCGAGATGGTGGAGCGCGAGCAGCCGGAAGCGCTGCGCGACTGGTTCCGTCAGCGCCTGATGGCCTATCGCCAGGCATCGCTCAGCCTCTCCCGCCTGCCCTACGAACCTAAGCAGAAATAATTTATGTTACGCGTAATCGATACGGAAACCTGTGGCCTGCAGGGCGGCGTGGTGGAAGTGGCGTCAGTGGATGTCATTGACGGCCAGATCGTCAATCCGATGAGCGATCTGATCTGCCCGGACCGGCCCATCAGTCGTCAGGCGATGGCGGTGCACCGCATCACTGAAGCCATGGTGGTAGGCAAACCGACCATCGAAGAGGCGATTGGCCGCTATCACGGTAGCCCGCACTATGTGGCGCATAACGCCAGCTTTGACCGGCGCATGCTGCCGACGATGCCGGGCGAATGGATCTGCACCATGACGCTGGCGCGCCAGCTGTGGCCGGGCATTAAATACGGTAATCAGGCGCTGCGCCACAGCCTCAAACTCGATGTGTCGCCGCCGGATGATCTGCACGCGCACCGCGCGCTGTACGATTGCTACGTCACCGCCGCGCTGCTGATCCGCATTATGGAAACCTCCGGCTGGAGCGCCAGCGAGATGGTGAGTCGCTGCCAGCCGGCGCCGGTCAGTGACGAGGTGTTCCCGTTTGGTAAGTATCGCGGTCAGAGCATCGGCAGCATCGCGCGTAAAGATCCGGGCTATCTGCGCTGGGTACTGGAAAACGTACGTGATTTGCGCGCGCCGCTGCGGCAGACGCTGCGCAAATACGTTAAGGATACTCAATAATCGCTGCGCGGCGGCAGCGTGCCCTGCGCCAGGGCGATCAGGAAAGTGAACTCCTGCGCCACGCCTTCATAGGATTTATAACGTCCTGATTTGCCGCCGTGGCCGGAATCCATATCGGTGCAGAGTAACAGCAGTGCATCGTTGGTGCGCAGCTCACGCAGCTTTGCCACCCACTTCGCCGGCTCCCAGTACTGTACCTGCGAATCGTGCAGCCCGGTCGTCACCAGCAGGTGCGGATACGCCTGCGCCGTCACGTTGTCATACGGGCTGTACTGGCGGATGTAGCGATAGAATTCCGCCTGCTCCGGATTGCCCCACTCATCATATTCACCGGTAGTCAGCGGAATCGACGGATCGAGCATGGTCGTGACCACATCGACAAACGGCACCTGAGCGATCACGCCGTGAAACAGCTGCGGCGCCATATTCAGCACACCGCCCATCAGCAAGCCCCCGGCACTGCCGCCCATGGCGTACAGCTGCTGCGGGTTACCGTAGCCTTTCGCCACCAGCGCTTCAGTGACATCAATGAAGTCGGTGAAGCTGTTCATTTTATGTTGCAGCCGGCCATCGTCATACCACTGCTGGCCCAGCTCGCCGCCGCCGCGCACGTGGATAATCGCGTAGATGAAACCGCGCTCCAGCAAACTGATGCGGCTGGTGCCAAAACTGGCCTCCATGCTGCTGCCATACGCGCCGTAGCCGTACGCCAGCAGCGGATTGGCGCCGCGCTGAAAGTGTTTGCGGTGATAAACCAGCGAGACAGGCACTTCCGTGCCGTCGCGCACCGTGATCCACAGGTGTTCACTTTTGTAGTCGGCAGAGTCAAAGCCCGGCACCGGGGTTTGCTTGAGAATGCGCCGCTCGCCGGTCTCCATGTTCAGTTCGAACAGCGTGGTCGGCGTCGTCATCGACGAGTAGCCGTAGCGCAGCGTGTCACTTTCCGGCGTGGGGTTGTAGGCCAGCCAGGTGACATAGGCCGGATCGTCAAAGGCAATACCGTAACTCTCGCCGCTCGCCCAGTTAATCTGGCGCAGCGTGTTTACCCCGCGCTGACGCTCTTCGACCACCAGCCAGTTACGAAACAGCTGGAAATCTTCCATCACTACGTGGTCGCGCGGCGGAATCAGGGTTTGCCAGCGATCTTCAGCCAGCCACGCGCTGCGGTACAGGCCGAAATTTTTGCCGTCGCGGTTGGAGCGAATGAAGAACTGGTGATCATAGTGATCGATGCTGTATTCATGATCGCGCCGCCGCGGACAAAACACCTGCGGCTGTGCGTCCGGATATTCCGCGTCAATCAGCAGAATTTCACTGGTAGTTGTGCTGAACAGCGCGATCAGAATGAAGTGTTCCGAAGTGGTTTTATGCACGCTGAGGTGGAAAGACTCATCCTGCTCTTCATATACCAGCTGATCTTCCGACTGCGGATGCCCCAGTTCGTGACGCCACACCTGATAAGCCAGCAGCGTTTTCGGATGCTTGCGTACGTAGTAGAGGGTGCGTGAGTCGTTGGCCCACGCCACGCTGGAGGACGCGTCGCGCAGCACCTCCGGATACCAGCTGCCGCTATTGAGGTTACGAAAGCGGATGCCGTACTGGCGGCGCGATAAAAAATCCTCCGCCAGCGCCATCACCTGGTTATCCGGGCTGATATCCAGCGTGCCCATGGTGTAAAAATCACTGTGTGCGGCGCGCTGGTTGCCATCTAACAGCAGCTGCCACGGCTGGTCGGCGGGCGCATCCACCGGCTGGCGGAAATAGGCTGCGTACTCATTGCCGGCTTCGTAACGGCTTTGATAGCGATAGCCGCGTTTAACGTACGGTACCGAATGGTCCTGCGCCGGCAGCCGATCGATGATCTCTTTCAATACCCGATCCTGCAACGCATCCTGAGAAGCCATCATCGCTTTACCGTAGCGGTTTTCCGCCTCCAGATAAGCCAGTACCTCGGGGTTTTGCCGGTCATCATCACGCAGCCAGAAATAGTTATCGGTACGCGTTTCGCCGTGTAACGTCATGTGGTGGGGGATTTTTTTCGCTTGCGGCTGATTCATTACAGAGTTTCTCCCTGAAAGACGACATCCTGCAAGCGTGGCACTTCTGGCAGAGGAAGCCAAGCCGGAAACGCACGCGAAGTGTAACCGGAGGCCGCCGCAACCGCCTCCGGCGTGACTCAGGCCGCTTTTTCCGCCGCGATGTCGCGCTGAATACCGTCGCGCACGTCCTGCGGAATTTTTAGCGCATCGCCGAGCGCAGAGAGGTAACTGCGTTCCATGAAATGATCGACATCGATCGCCGCACAGCTAAGGAAATAGAGTTCCAGCGCTTCCTCTTCATTTTTCACGTCGGCGGCCAGCCACTGCGGATCGAGCGGACGGTTCATTGCCTGCTGAATCAGCGCTTCCGCATGCGCCCCGTAACCGGCCTGATGGATATTCTGCCCGATGGCCGTGCGCTCGCGATCGTCAATGTGCCCGTCGCTTTTCGCAGCAAACACCAGCGCGGTGACCAGTCGCTCCGCGCGCTGGTCGAGCGGCGTCTGCAGCTGGCCAAACGCAGGCTCATCCTGATGGGTTTCACGCACGCGCTGCTTGTATTTATTCCACAGCACCGCGCCTGCCGCCGCCCCGCCGCCGACCAGCAGCGCGGTGCCGCCGTATTTGGTTAACAGCTTGCGTGACGATTTGCTGGCAACCAGTAAACCCGCCAGGCCACCCAGCGCGCCGGGTGCCAGCATATCGCTCAGGCCGCCTGATTTGCCGTCACCGCCCTTCTTTGCCAGAACCGATTGAATTTGCTGCAGCCAGTTACTCATCGTTTAACTCCTGTTTAAGTTTCCGCTCACTATGCTGCCGCACGCTGTGTCAGTTAACGTCAGAGCCGGCAAAGTATGGCAAAGCCGGACGTGCACAATGCGTGAGTACGCAAACGTTTTCGTTTATACTGCGCGCGCATTTTGACTGCTAAGGTGAAATTATGACGACTCTCGGAACCGCGCTGCGTCCTGCCGCAACGCGTGTCATGCTGTTAGGTTCAGGTGAATTAGGCAAAGAGGTAGCGCTGGAGTGTCAGCGTCTCGGGGTGGAAGTGATCGCTGTCGATCGCTATGCCGATGCCCCGGCGATGCACGTTGCGCATCGCAGCCACGTCATTAACATGCTGGACGGTGACGCACTGGCGGCGCTGATTGCGCAGGAGCAGCCCCACTTTGTGGTGCCGGAAATTGAAGCCATCGCCACCGAAAAACTGCTGGAGCTGGAAGCGCAGGGGCAAAAAGTGGTGCCGACGGCCCGTGCTGCACGTCTGACCATGAACCGCGAAGGCATTCGCCGTCTGGCGGCGGAAGAGCTGGCGTTACCGACCTCAACCTATCAGTTTGCGGATAGCAAAGCGCGTTTCGTCGCGGCCGCGCACGAGATCGGTTTTCCCTGCATCGTGAAACCGGTAATGAGCTCCTCCGGTAAAGGCCAGAGCTTCATTCGCGAAGCCAGCCAGCTGGATCACGCCTGGGATTATGCGCAGCAAGGCGGACGCGCAGGCGCGGGCCGGGTGATTGTCGAGGGCGTCGTGAAGTTCGATTTTGAAATCACCCTGCTGACCATCAGCGCGGTGGACGGCATCCATTTCTGCGCGCCAATTGGCCATCGTCAGGAAGATGGCGATTACCGGGAATCCTGGCAGCCGCAGCAGATGAGCGAACTGGCCCTGCAGCGTGCGCAGGATATCGCCGCTAACGTGGTGAAAGCGCTCGGCGGTTACGGCCTGTTTGGCGTGGAGCTGTTTGTGTGCGGCGACGAGGTGGTGTTCAGCGAAGTCTCTCCACGTCCGCACGATACCGGTATGGTGACGCTGATTTCGCAGGATCTCTCTGAGTTCGCGCTGCACGTGCGCGCCTTCCTCGGCCTGCCGATTGGCGGCATTCGCCAGTACGGTCCGGCTGCTTCGGCGGTGATCCTGCCACAGCTCGATAGCCACAACGTGCAGTTTGTGAATGTGGAAGCCGCACTTGGCGCCGGTTTGCAGCTGCGTCTGTTTGGTAAGCCGGAAATTGCGGGGCAGCGCCGTCTGGGTGTCGCGCTGGCGACCGGTGACAGCACCGATGATGCCGTGGCCCGCGCCATTGCCAGCGCCGCAGCCGTGCAGGTTCAGGGCTGATTGACCGGGTGGTGACGCAGCGCCATCACCACTCGCAAAAATTGACCGCTGCCGCGTTGCAGTTACGCGGCAGCGCTATTCACGATCAGCAGGGTGAAGCCGCACCTGCCACAGCCTCACGCGCCAGCTGCGTAATACGATCCCAGTCTCCGCTCTCCAGCGCATCGTTTGGCACCAGCCACGAGCCGCCAATACACAGCACGCTTTTCAGCGCCAGATAGTCACGATAGTTGGCCGGTGAAATGCCGCCGGTCGGGCAGAAACGCACCTGCGGGAATGGACCACCAATCGCCGCCAGCGCTTTGACGCCACCGTTAGCCTCTGCCGGGAAGAACTTGAACTCGCGCAAACCATAATCCATGCCGACCATCAGTTCCGACACGGTGCTGATGCCTGGAATCAGCGGCACCGGGCCTTCCACCGCCGCCTTGAGCAGTGGCTCAGTGAGCCCCGGGCTAATGACAAACTGCGCGCCGGCGTCGGTCACTTCTTTCAGCTGCTGGGTATTGATCACCGTGCCGGCACCCACAATCGCTTCCGGGACTTCTTTGATCATTGCCCGCAGCGCATCCATCGCCACCGGCGTGCGCAGCGTCACTTCCAGCACGCGTACGCCACCTGCGACCAGCGCTTTGGCCATCGGCACCGCATGTTCCAGCTTGTTGACGACAATCACCGGCACAACCGGGCCGGTAGTCAGGATCTGTTCCGCACTCGTTTTCCAGTTCTTCATTACGTTTCCTCAGGAGAGACAGCCCGACGCGCGGTCCGGCTGTCAGAAAGAGAGCCCTACCATACAAGATCGGCCGGACGGACGTCTATTGGATATCATCAATTTTTGAAACCGCGGTTCATTTTGGTGATGACCTGTATCCGCTCGCAAGTTGAGCCTGATGCCTGCGTCTGCAGTTTTAACCCAGCACCAGTGAGACAACCGCTAAAACAATTAATAAAAACACCAGTGCACTGACCAGAGCCATACCAGCCACGATGGCATGGAACGTCAGAGTGGCACCTGCGAAAAACAGCGCGCCGTAAACACTCCAGCGGCTCTCTTTGCGCATACCACCAAACGCGGCCAGCAGCAGGGCAATAGACGCCAGCACGACATCCGTAATGGTAAGCAGCCCATCGATGTCCATCTTGCTGGTTTTCGATGTAGAACTTTGCACGTTCTCTCCTTTTAGTCCGGCAAGAACACCTTTCTTCACTGCGGCAATCTGTTCTGCTACCACCTGCTCAATTGAGGGACGATGTTGGAACGGGCCGAAAGTAAAGTGAACTGCAACCAGCATGAATGCTATGGCCCCCAGCAGCATACCGACAGAACTCCATTTATTGCGCAATAGCGTTTCCATACGTTTCCTTAGCATTATCATTTGCGCATTATTGCGCACCATTCTGTAGGGTTGCCATTAATGGCGACCAGGATAAACCCTGCTGACTGAAAACAAAACGCCCCTGGCGAACAGCGCAGGGGCGTAAATATAAACTTCTCAGTCAGCGATACAGGAGCGGTTATTCAAACTCGTTCCATGAACGGCCGTCGCGGGTGATCATCGCTACCGACGCCACCGGGCCCCAGGTGCCGGCCTGATACGGTTTGGAGGCGTCACCATCCGCATTCCACGCTTCAATAATCGAATCGACATAAGTCCACGCCGCTTCAACTTCATCGCGGCGCACAAACAGTGCCTGAATGCCGCGCATGGTTTCCAGCAGCAGACGCTCGTAGGCATCCGCCAGATGCGACTGATTGAAGGTTTCGGAGTAGCTCAGATCCAGTTTGGTGGTCTGCAGCTTATGCTTGTGATCGAGACCCGGTACCTTGTTGAGGATCTCAATATCCACGCCTTCGTCCGGCTGCAGACGAATCGTCAGCTTGTTCTGCGGCAGCTCGGCGTAAGAGTCCTTAAACAGGTTCATTTCCGGGTTTTTGAAGTACACCACCACTTCTGAGCACTTGGTCGGCAGACGCTTACCGGTGCGCAGGTAGAAAGGCACGCCCGCCCAGCGCCAGTTATCGATATCCACGCGGATGGCGACGAAGGTTTCGGTGCTGCTCTGCTTGTTAGCCCCCTCTTCTTCCAGGTAGCCCGGCACTTTTTTGCCCTGCACAAAACCGGCAGTGTACTGACCGCGTACGGTTTTCTCGCGCACGTTGGTCTGGTCGATGCGGCGCAGCGAGCGCAGCACTTTCACCTTCTCATCACGAATCGCGTCAGCACTGAGATCGGACGGCGGCGACATGGCGATCATGGTCAGGATCTGCAGCAGGTGGTTCTGGATCATGTCACGCATCTGGCCGGCTTTGTCGAAGTAACCCCAGCGGCCTTCGATACCCACCTCTTCCGCCACGGTAATCTGCACGTGGTCGATGGTGCGGTTGTCCCAGTTATTGACGAAAATCGAGTTGGCAAAACGCAGCGCCAGCAGGTTGAGCACCGTCTCTTTACCGAGATAATGGTCGATACGGAACACCTGGCTTTCATCGAAGAATTTACCGACGCTGTCGTTAATCTCCTGCGAGGTCTCCAGCGAGGTGCCAAGCGGCTTCTCCATCACCACGCGCGCCGGTTTGGCGTTGAGTTTAGCGGCGCCCAGGCCTTCACAGATGGCGCCAAAGGTGCTCGGCGGCATGGCAAAGTAGTTGATGGTGACGCGGTTTTTCTGATCCAGCATCTTGCCCAGTTTCGAGAAGTGCGAGGTGTCGTTAACGTCGAGGTTGCAGAAGTCGAGACGGCCGCTGAGTTTGTCCCACAGCGCTTCGTCAATCTTCTCCTTCATGAAGGTTTCCAGCGCTTCACGCACCACTTTGGTGTAGGCCTCTTTGTCCCACTCCGCGCGACCCACGCCAATAATGCGCGTGGTATCGTGAATCTGACCGGCTTTCTCCAGCTGATACAGTGAAGGCAACAGTTTCCGGCGTGCAAGATCGCCTTTGGCACCGAAAATAACCAGATCGCATGCCTGGGCTGTTTGTGTTACCGCCATTTTCCTCTCCTCGTTGCAGGATATACCCGGCCTGAGCGTCCTCATCCTGCCGGGTCCTTATTGTAATTTTCTTACAGCACAATGTACTTTTTTCACCGCGCCAGGACAACCCGGCTGCGGTCGGTTACAGGTGATTATCCTGCACCGCCGGGGCGCATTTAACGTGTTGCGAAGTGCGCTAATGCGCCTTTTTCTGTTTCGATGTTTGTCGGGCGAAAACCCGGCAGCGATCAAAGTATGACAAAAAAAGCGCGGTTACATTTGTCCGCCGCTGCGTACGTCAGGCTATTACACGGTATATTCCGCATAATTGGCAGCGATTTCACGCACGGGTGAACGCAAAAAAAGTTATTGATGGTCATCGGGTTAACAACATGCTGGATCAAATACAGGCGCAACTGGCCGCGCTGAGCAAATCAGAACGCAAAGTGGCAGAACAGATTCTGGCCGCGCCGCAGCAGGCGATGCACTCGAGCATTGCCACGCTGGCACAGGCGGCGCAGGTCAGCGAACCGACGGTGAACCGCTTCTGTCACCGCATGGGCACGCGCGGCTTTCCCGATTTCAAGCTGCAGCTGGCACAGAGTCTGGCTAAAGGACCGAGCTGGGTCAGTCGCGATGTCGAAGAAAATGACAGCGTAGAACGCTACAGCCACAAGATTTTTGATTCCGCACTGGCGGGACTCAGCCGCGTGCGTCAGCAACTGGATATGCAGGTAGTGGCTCAGGCGGTGCAGGCATTGTCACAGGCCCATAAAGTGGCCTTCTTTGGTCTTGGCGCCTCGGCGGTGGTGGCGCATGATGCCACCAATAAATTTCTGCGTTTTAATCTGCCGGTCATCTGGTCCGAGGATATTGTGATCCAGCGCATGAGTTGCATAAATAGTGGACCAAATGATGTGTTTGTTCTGATATCGCATACTGGCCGCACGAAAAATATGATAGAACTGGCTCGCCTGGCGCGTGTAAACGCTTCCACCGTGCTGGCTATCACCTCGCCCGGATCGCCGCTGGCAGATGAAGCCACGCTGGCGCTGACGCTGGATGTACCGGAAGATACTGACATCTATCTGCCGATGGTTTCCCGCCTGGCGCAGCTCACCGTGGTTGACGTACTGGCAACCGGTTTTACCCTGGAGCGCGGTACCGCTTTCCGCGAGAATCTGAAGCGGGTAAAAGAGGCGCTGAAAGCGTCGCGCCTCGAAAAGCCGGCACCGGAATCACGTGCACAGCAAAATAATTAACATCACATTCACAATGTGAGTCGAATCACAGCCCCTCGATCATATAGAATGAGTGACCATTGCGTGTCACTTGTGATCGACACGATACTTTGTCAACGGAGTCCTTCATGTCCAGACGTCTCAGAAGAACCAAGATCGTTACAACCCTCGGCCCCGCCACCGATCGCGACAACAACCTCGAAAAAATCATCGCGGCAGGCGCTAACGTTGTGCGACTCAATTTCTCCCACGGCACCCCGGAAGATCATCAATTGCGCGCCGATAAAGTGCGGCAGATTGCGGCCAAACTCGGTCGCCACGTCGCCATTCTTGGCGATCTGCAAGGCCCTAAAATTCGCGTATCAACCTTTAAAGAAGGCAAAGTTTTCCTCAATGTCGGTGACCGCTTCCTGCTGGATGCCAACCTGAGCAAAGGCGAAGGCGACAAAGAGAAAGTCGGTATCGACTATAAAGGCCTGCCGGAAGATGTGGTGCCGGGCGATATCCTGCTGCTGGACGACGGTCGTGTGCAGCTGAAGGTGCTGGAAGTTCAGGGGGTGAAAGTTTTCACCGAAGTGACCGTCGGCGGCCCGCTCTCCAACAATAAAGGCATCAACAAGCTCGGCGGCGGCCTGTCGGCTGAAGCGCTGACCGAAAAAGATAAGCTGGATATCATTACCGCGGCGAAAATTGGCGTCGACTATCTGGCGGTCTCCTTCCCGCGTAACGGCGAAGACATGAACTACGCGCGCCGTCTGGCACGCGATGCCGGCTGCGATGCCAAACTGGTGGCAAAAGTCGAGCGCGCCGAAGCGGTGGCAACGCAGGAAGCAATGGATGACATCATTCTCGCCTCCGACGTGGTGATGGTGGCGCGTGGCGATCTCGGCGTGGAAATTGGCGATCCGGAGCTGGTGGGCATTCAGAAAGCATTGATTCGTCGTGCGCGTCAGCTGAACCGCACCATCATTACGGCTACCCAGATGATGGAGTCGATGATCACCAATCCGATGCCGACCCGCGCGGAAGTGATGGATGTGGCAAACGCCGTGCTGGACGGCACCGATGCGGTGATGCTGTCGGCGGAAACGGCGGCCGGTCAGTATCCGGCGGAAACCGTGTCAGCGATGGCGAAGGTGTGTCTCGGCGCGGAAAAAATTCCAAGCGTGAACGTATCCAAACACCGCCTGGACGTGCAGTTCGACAATATCGAAGAAGCGATTGCCATGTCGGCGATGTACGCCGCTAACCATTTGCAGGGCGTGTCGGCCATCATTACCATGACCGAATCTGGCCGTACCGCATTGATGACGTCGCGCATCACTTCCGGTCTGCCGATCTTCGCAATGTCACGTCATGAACGTACCCTGAACCTGACCGCGCTGTACCGTGGCGTGACGCCGGTGTTCTTTGACAGCAACAACGATGGTGTCGCCGCCGCGCACGATGCGGTCAATCTGCTGCGCGACAAAGGGTTCCTCGTCTCCGGCGACCTGGTGATTGTCACCCAGGGCGACGTGATGGCGACCACCGGCACCACCAACACCAGCCGTGTCCTGCGCGTAGACTGAGTTTTACGCACCTCCTGACAGCGGCTGTAACAACATGGACAAACGCGACTGCCTGGCAGTCGCGTTTTATTTTTCACTGACAAGGAGGCCAGATGGCCCGCTATCAACCCATCACTCAACTCACCGGGCGTGTGCTGCTGTTTCCGCTCGCGCTGGTGCTGTTTGAGTTCGCGACCTACATCGCCCATGACATGATTCAGCCAGGCATGCTGCTGGTCACCGCCGAGTTTAACGTCGGCCCGGAATGGGTATCCACCTCACTCACTGCCTATCTGATGGGCGGCGTGGTGCTGCAGTGGCTGCTCGGTCCGCTATCGGATAAATATGGCCGGCGTCCGGTGTTGCTGTTCGGCATTCTGTTCTTTGCCGCCGCCTGTGTTCTCACCACCTGGGTGAGCAACATCGAGCAGTTCGTTACGCTGCGCTTTATCCAGGGCATCAGCCTGTGCTTCATTGGCGCAGTAAGCTATGCCGCAGTGCAGGAGGCGTTTGACGAGGCGTTAGCTGTGCGCATGATGGCGCTGATGGCTAACGTGGCGCTGCTGGCACCGCTGGCGGGTCCGCTGGCCGGTGCCGCCTGGCTAACGGTGGGCGAATGGCGCAGCATGTTCTGGCTGTTTGCGGTTTGCAGCCTGCTGGCGTTTGTGGTGCTGTGGCGCATCATGCCGGAAACCGCCGGCGATCGCAGCCACTCCATTGCATTACCGAACCTGGCGCGCGGCTACGGACGGCTGGCGCGCGATAAGCAGGTGATGTACGGCTCCTTCGCTATCGGCCTGGTGTTCATCCCGATTCTTACCTGGGTGGCGCTGTCGCCGGTGATTCTGATGCATGAAGAAGGCTTATCCCGCCTGCAGTATGCATTGCTGCAATTACCGGTGTTTCTGGCGATGATCGCCGGTAACCTGACGCTGGGCAAACTGGCGGGACGCGTGGCCATCGAGCAACCGGTTAAATTTGCCGCCTGGCCGATTCTGCTCGGCCTGAGCATCGCGCTGGTGGCGAACCTGCTCAACAGCCACAGTTATCTGCTGCTCACCGCCGGCCTTAGCCTGTATGCGTTTGGTGCCGGGATGGTCAACGCCGGGCTGTACCGGTTGACGCTCTATTCCAGCAGCGAAGGCAAAGGCAGCATCGCCGCCATGCTGGGGATGATCAGCATTCTGACGCTGGCGGCGGGGATTGAAGTGGCGAAAAGCGGTTATTTCAGCGGCGGTACGCCGTGGTTCAGCGCAATTAACTTCGTCGCCGGCGTGTTGTGGTTTGGCCTGGTGACGCTGTTCCTGCGCGAGCGCAAGCGGCGCAGTCGCCTGACAAGCGTCGAATGAGTGATGACGAACCGTGCCGGGCGGCACGGTTCAGCACGCGTTAGCTATTTACGCGGGTACAAATCCTTACGCGCGTAGGGCTCAATATCCCCTTCTTTACGCGTCTTCAGCAGTTTGAGAATCCACGTGTACTGCTCCGGATGCGGGCGCACGAAGATTTCCACCTCTTCGTTCATGCGCCGCGCCAGCGTGGTGTCATCGGCATCCAGCAAATCGTCCATCGGCGGGCGCACATAAATCTCCAGCTTGTGCGTCGCGCTGTTATACACCGGGAACAGCGGCACGACGCGCGCGCGGCATACTTTCATCAGGCGCCCGACCGCCGGCAATGTCGCTTTATAGGTAGCAAAGAAATCGACAAACTCGCTGTGCTCAGCACCGTGATCCTGGTCCGGCAGATAGTAGCCGTAATAGCCCTGACGCACCGAGGCGATAAACGGTTTGATGCCGTCGTTGCGCGCATGCATGCGGCCACCAAAACGGCGACGGACAGTATTCCAGATATAATCCATCAGCGGATCGCTTTGATTGTGGAACATCGCCGCCATCATCTGACCTTCCGAGGCCAGCAGCATCGCCGGAATATCCACGCCCCAGCCGTGCGGCACGAGGAAAATCACGTTCTCATGATTCTCCTGCAGCGCCGTGATGATCTCGCGGCCGTGCCACTCAACGCGCTGGCGCACGCGTTCAGGATTACGCATCCCCAGCTCGGCCATCATCACCATCGCCTGCGGCGCGGTGGCAAACATACGATCAGCAATCTCTTCGCGCTGCGCTTCGCTGAGCTCCGGCAGGCAATAGTAGAGATTGATCAGCGCACGGCGGCGCGCACTTTTCGCCAGCTTGCCGGCAAACTTACCCAGCCCGCCCAGCACCGGATCGCGCACCCTGGCCGGCAGCATCGCCATACCGGCCAGCGCACCAATCGCCAGCCAGCTGCCCCAGTATTTCGGCTTTAAAAAAGAACGTTGAAAAACGGGAATAAACTCACTGTTATTTTTTTTTCGGGTTTCCATGCACTCGCCTCTGACAATGACGGCTCAATAATAGTGACGGCAGGTAATTTTGCAATCTTCACAGGCCAGATAGCAAAAAACCGACGAAGAATCCGTCGGTTTTTGCGCGTTTGCCCGGAAATTAACGTTATTTCAGCGTCAGCTGTGGCAGATAACTCTTCACCTGCGCCAGATAGGTGCTGCGATCTTTACCGGTCAGCCCTTCCATGCGCGGCAATTTCGCCGTCAGCGGGTTGACTGCCTGGTTGTTGATCCACACTTCATAATGCAGATGCGGTCCGGTGGAGCGACCGGTGTTACCGGAAAGCGCGATGCGATCGCCGCGTTTCACTTTCTGTCCCGGTTTCACCAGCGCTTTGCTCAGATGCATGTAGCGGGTCATGTACTGGCGACCGTGACGGATCGCGACGTAGTTACCGGCGGCTCCGCCGTTTTTCGCGATCACCACTTCGCCATCGCCGACAGCCAGCACAGGCGTACCAATCGGCAGCGCAAAATCGACGCCTTTGTGCGGCGCGATGCGCCCGGTCACCGGATTGAGGCGGCGCGGATTGAAGTTTGACGAGACGCGGTACTGTTTCACCGTCGGGAAGCGCATGAAGCCCCGCGCAAGACCGGAGCCGTTGCGGTCGTAGAACTTGCCGTCTTCCGCGCGGAACGCGTAGTAATCTTTACCGCCGGTGCGCAGCCGCACGCCGAGCAGCTGGCTCTGCGCACTTTTACCGTCCAGCATCTCACGCGACATCAGTACGCTGAAATCATCACCGGCGCGCAGTTTGCGGAAATCCATCTGCCACTGCATGGCTTTAATCACGCTGCTGGTTTCGGCGCTGGTCAGGCCGGCGCGCTGGGCGCTGGCGGCGAAACTGCCGCGCACTTCGCCTTTCAGGACGCTGTTCTGCCATTCACCCTTCTGCATCTCCTGCTGCATCTTAAAGCTGCCATTCGGCTGACGCGCATAGGTGCGGGTTTCACGCCGATCGATCTCCCAGGTGAAATCCTGCAGCGCGCCATCAGCATCCAGCGTCCACCTCAGCTGCTGTCCCACGCGCAGATTACGCAAACTCTTGTCGCTGCTGACCAGCGCGTTGATGTCACCGAGATCGATACCGTACTGATTAAGCGCGCTGCTCAGCGTATCGCCTGAGGAAACGGTGTAGTCATGCTGATCGGGATTGACCGGTACGTCTTTGTCGATGTCATCCGACGGGATCTCGTCTTCCGGTTCCGCCGTGGTTTGATCGATCGGTTCACTGGCTTCCGGCAGCAGCGTGCGCAGCTCGTTTTTGTCCAGCGTGATGTCTTTCACGATGGGCGCAACATCGCGGGGATGATAGACGTAAGGCCGCCAGACAGCGACGGCCAGTGTAACAACGGTGAGTGACCCCAGCATAACGCGGTGGGGGCGCGGCAAATTATTAAATGCGAGGGCGACAGAGCGGGCTATCTGCTGCACTTTTACCTATTCCTCTATGCTCCATTCAGGCAGCTCGCATACTGGCTTGACAGCTGTGAGAGGAATTTCACGTAGCTGTCTTTGGTTAAGCTGATTCCCATGCCTAACGGGTCGAGGGTGCCTTTACGCACGCTGGTTCCGCGAGACACGGCATCGATGACCGCCGGCCTGAATTGTGGTTCAGCAAAAACGCAGACTGCTTTCTGCTCAACCAACTGTGTTCGTATTTGATGTAAACGCTGGGCGCCCGGCTGGATCTCAGGATTGACGGTAAAATGACCTAATGGTGATAAACCGTAATGTTTCTCAAAGTAGCTGTAAGCGTCGTGAAAAACGAAATAACCCTTGTTCCGTACCGGCGCGAGTTGTGCGCCAATCCGTTTGTCTGTGTCCGCCAATTGTGCCTCAAACTGCTGCAGGTTGGCGTCAAGTTTGGCTTTGCTTTGCGGCATAAGTTCCAATAATTTTCCGTGGATTGCAACAGCAGATTGTTTCGCAATCTCCGGCGACATCCACAGGTGCATATTAAACTCGCCGTGGTGGTGATGAGTATGAGACGGGTCTTGCTTCTCAGAATTGTCTGAGTCATGGTCGTGATCGTGACCGTGCTCATGTTCGTCCTCATCTTCACCGCCGCTAATCAATAGCGGTTTTACGCCAGGCAAGGCGGCAATTTCGAGGTTCTTACTGGCCGGTAACTCTCCGGCGGACTTCGTCAGAAAGGCTTCCATCTCCGGACCGGTCCAAACTACTAAGTCAGCGTTTTTAATACGTTTTACATCGGATGGACGTAAGGCATAATCGTGCTCTGAGGCACCGTCCGGCAGCAATACTTCAACCGGCGTAATGCCATCGGCAATGGCGGCTGCGATAAATCCGAGAGGCTTGATTGAAGCCACCACCGCAGACTGCGCGGAAAACGTGGTGGCGAGGCTTAACGTCGCCGCAGAAAGGGTAAAAGCCAGGCGCTTTTTATTGTGTAACATAATGCGTCATTCCATCGTGACCATGTGATGGAATGTGATATTATAACATTCGAAATTCAATGCAACCCGTAAATATCATGTCGTCACTTGTTACACTCGAAAACATTTCGGTGAAATTTGGCCAGCGCGCGGTGCTGGCAGGCATCAGCCTGTCGCTGCAGCCGGGCAAAATTCTCACTCTGCTGGGCCCCAACGGAGCCGGCAAGTCCACGCTGGTGCGCACGGTACTCGGCCTGCTCACGCCAGACAGCGGCAGCGTCCGCCGCGCGCCGGGGCTGCGTATTGGCTATGTGCCGCAAAAGCTGCACATTGATCCGACGCTGCCGATCAGCGTTGAGCGCTTTATGCGTCTGACGCGCGGCAGTCGCCGTGACGATATTCTGCCGGCGCTGAAGCGGGTGCAGGCCGGCCATCTGCTGCAGTCACCGCTGCAAAAACTGTCTGGCGGCGAAACGCAGCGCGTGCTGCTGGCGCGCGCCCTGCTCAACCAGCCGCAGCTGCTGGTGCTGGACGAACCGACGCAGGGCGTGGATGTTAACGGTCAGGTGGCGCTATACGATTTGATCGATCAACTGCGACGCGAGCTCAACTGCGGCGTGCTGATGGTGTCGCACGACCTGCATCTGGTGATGGCAAAGACCGACGAAGTGCTGTGCCTCAACCATCACATCTGCTGTTCCGGCACGCCGGAAGCCGTTTCGCAGCATCCGGAATTTATCGCCATGTTTGGCCCGCGCGGCGCACAGCAGCTGGCGATTTACCGCCATCACCATAATCACCGTCACGATTTACAGGGACGCATTGTTCTGCGCAAAGGAAACGGCCCGTCATGATTGAACTGTTATTACCCGGCTGGCTGGGCGGCGTATTGCTGGCCCTGGCGGCCGGTCCGCTCGGCTCTTTTGTCGTCTGGCGCCGCATGTCCTATTTTGGCGACACGCTCGCCCACGCCTCTCTGCTCGGCGTGGCGTTTGGTCTGCTGCTCAACGTCAACCCTTATTATGCGGTGATTCTGGTCACCGTCTGTCTGGCGCTCGGGCTGGTGTGGCTGGAGCGACGCCCGCATCTGGCGATCGATACGCTGTTAGGGATTATGGCGCACAGCGCGCTGTCGCTGGGTCTGGTGGTGGTCAGTCTGATGCAGGGCGTGCGCGTTGATTTGATGGCCTATCTGTTTGGCGATTTGCTGGCGATCACCCCGGACGATTTGTCGCTGATGGCGGGCGGCGTGGCAATCGTGCTGGTGGTGATGGCGTGGCAATGGCGTTCGCTGCTGTCGATGACCATCAGTCCGGAGCTGGCGCAGGTAGACGGCGTAAACATTCAGCGTACCCGCCTGATGCTGATGCTGGTAACCGCGCTGACCATTGGTGTGGCGATGAAATTTGTTGGCGCGCTGATCATTACTTCACTGCTGATCATTCCGGCCGCCACGGCGCGACGCTTCTCGCGTTCGCCAGAACAGATGGCCGGCTTTGCGGTGCTCATCGGCATCATTGCCGTCACTGGTGGCCTGACTTTCTCTGCCAGCTACGACACCCCGGCCGGTCCGTCGGTGGTGCTGTGTGCTGCGGTACTGTTCATTATCAGCATGGCAAAAAAACCGGCGGCGTGACGCCGGTTACTCTTCGCGGCTGATGCCGAAATGCTTATAGGCGTGCTGCGTGGCCATCCGGCCGCGCGGCGTGCGCTGAATAAAGCCCTGCTGGATCAGGAAGGGTTCGATAACGTCCTCGATGGTTTCACGCTCCTCACCAATCGCCGCCGCCAGATTATCCAGCCCCACCGGACCGCCCATGAACTTGTCAATGATCGCCAGCAGCAGCTTGCGGTCCATATAGTCGAAGCCCTGATTGTCCACATTGAGCATATCCAGCGCGCTGGCGGCGACTTCGCCACTCATGTTGCCACTGGCGCGCACTTCGGCGAAGTCACGTACACGGCGCAGCAGGCGGTTGGCGATACGCGGCGTACCGCGCGCACGGCGCGCCACTTCCAGCGCGCCCTCTTCGCTCAGCGTTAGCCCCAGGCAGGCGGCGCTGCGTCCGACGATGTGCTGCAGATCCGGCACATTGTAGAATTCCAGGCGCTGCACGATCCCAAAGCGATCGCGCAGCGGTGAGGTGAGCGAGCCCGCACGGGTGGTCGCACCAATCAGGGTAAACGGCGGCAAATCCAGTTTGATCGAGCGCGCTGCAGGTCCGTCACCGATCATGATATCCAACTGATAATCTTCCATCGCCGGATACAGCACCTCTTCCACTACCGGCGACAGACGATGAATTTCATCAATAAACAGGACGTCGTGTGGTTCAAGGTTGGTGAGCATCGCCGCCAGGTCACCGGCCTTTTCCAGCACCGGACCGGACGTGGTGCGCAGATTGACGCCCATCTCATTAGCCACGATGTTGGCCAGCGTGGTTTTGCCCAGCCCGGGCGGACCAAAGATCAGCAGGTGGTCCAGCGCATCGCCGCGCAGTTTGGCGGCCTGGATGAAAATCTCCATCTGCTCGCGCACCTGCGGCTGCCCGACATATTCCGTCAGCAGTTTGGGGCGAATAGCGCGGTCGAGGCTCTCTTCCTCAGTGAAAGAACTGCCCGAGACCAGGCGGTCGGCTTCAATCATGCATTACCTCAAATAGCAGCGCGCAGGGCTTCGCGAATCAGGGTTTCACAATCCGCATCTGGTTTGCCAACCTTGCTGACCATACGGCTGGCTTCCTGCGGTTTATAACCCAGCGCTACCAGCGCTGCAACTGCTTCAGCCTCGGCGTCGTTGTTATCCTGCTGTGCCGACGGTGTGGTCAGGGTAAACGCCGAGTCGCCACCAAACAGGTCGCCGTGCATGCCTTTGAAGCGATCTTTCATCTCAACCACCAGACGCTCAGCGGTTTTCTTGCCCACGCCCGGCAGCTTCACCAGCGAGGCGATCTCTTCGCGCTCCACCGCAGTGACAAACTGCTGCGCCGACATGCCGGAGAGAATCGCCAGCGCCAGTTTGGGCCCGACGCCGTTGACTTTGATCAGCTCACGGAACAGCGCCCGCTCCTGCTTACTGTTAAACCCGAACAGCAGCTGCGCATCTTCCCGCACCACAAACTGGGTGAAGATAATCGCTTCCTGGTTGATGTCCGGCAGCTCGTAAAAGCAGGTCATTGGCAGGTGCACTTCGTAACCCACACCGTGCGCCTCAATCAGCACCAGCGGCGGCTGTTTTTCCAGAATAATGCCTCGTAAACGACCAATCACCTGAGCAATTCCTTAGTGTATGTGTAAGCGTCTGAATCATCGGCCTCCTGCCACACCGCGCTAAACCGCGCGCCTGCTGGAGGTAAAATGTCGGCTATGTATATCATAAAAAAGGCTGGATGCATATCCAGCCTATTGAATGGCCACGCTTTTGCTAACCGGATCGCAAACGTCCGCGCGTCAGCACCAGTTTGCTGTCGCTCATGCGCGCCGCATTCTGGCTGACGTGGCAATGGGTGATGGCGATGGCCAGCGCATCGGCGGCATCCGCCTGCGGATTGGCCGGCAGTTTGAGCAGCGTGCGCACCATGTGCTGCACCTGGCTTTTTTCCGCGCTACCGATGCCGGTTACCGTCTGCTTCACCTGACGGGCCGCATACTCAAACACCGGCAGATCAAGGTTGACTGCTGCGACAATTGCCGCGCCACGCGCCTGCCCCAGCTTGAGCGCCGAATCCGCGTTCTTCGCCATAAACACCTGCTCAATGGCGAAGTAATCCGGCGCGAACTGGGTGATGATTTCGCTGACGCCAGCGTAAATCAGTTTGAGGCGGGAAGGCAGATCGGTGACGTTAGTGCGGATACAGCCGCTGCCCAGATAGCTGAGCTGGCGGCCGGTCTGGCGGATGACACCGTAGCCGGTGACGCGCGAGCCGGGGTCAATCCCGAGTATTATCGCCATAGCGCGTCTCCGTATTGCAGGGGTTTGCGTAACGCCATTACAGCGTTTCCGCTACCTCATCAGAAATTTCACCGTTATGGTAAACTTCCTGCACATCATCACAATCTTCCAGCATGTCGATCAGACGCAGCAGCTTAGGAGCCGTCTCGGCATCCAGTTCCGCTTTGGTTGATGGAATCATCGACACTTCAGCACTGTCGGCTTTCAGACCGGTGGCTTCCAGTGCATCGCGCACGCTGCCCAGCTCTTCCCACGCGGTAAAGACGTCAATCGCGCCATCGTCATAGCTCACGACGTCTTCTGCACCGGCTTCCAGCGCCGCTTCCATCACAGCATCTTCGTCCTGGCCTGGCGCGAAGGAGATCACGCCTTTCTTGCTGAACAGGTAAGAGACCGAACCGTCGGTGCCGAGGTTACCGCCGGTTTTGCTGAAGGCGTGACGCACTTCGCCCACGGTACGGTTACGGTTATCACTCAGACACTCCACCATGACCGCAGAGCCGCCCGGACCGTAACCTTCATAGATGATGGTTTCCATGTTGCTGTCATCTTCACCGCCGACGCCGCGCGCGATCGCACGGTTCATGGTGTCACGCGTCATGTTGTTGGACAGGGCTTTGTCCATCGCTGCGCGCAGACGCGGGTTGGAGCCGGCATCGCCACCGCCCAGCTTGGCTGCTGTTACCAGCTCGCGAATGATTTTGGTGAAGATTTTACCGCGCTTGGCGTCCTGAGCCGCTTTGCGGTGCTTTGTATTCGCCCATTTACTATGTCCAGCCATCTTACATATTCTCCGATCTTTAACAGGGTGCAGGCTATCTTGCTGGCAATCTTGTTCCCCGGCAGTGCGCGCAATCCTCGCGTACTCATGTACGCTCCGGTTGCTGTGCGCTGGCGGTGAACAACCTTGCTGCGCCGATGACGCCTGACTGTTCTATTTTAGCGGTGCAAATCTTTCGACTTACACCGTATGTCTGTAATTTAACGATAAAACCACCGGAAAAACGCGCGGTGGCGGGCATTCAGATAAATTCGTCAATTGCCTGACGATTACTCCATGAGCGGGTTAGTGCGGCGGCAGCGGCCGGTGTCAGCCACTGTGCGGCGAGATGCTCGCTCAGCAGTGGCTGGCGTTCGGCGGGCAGCGCCAGCCGGAACCAGTGTTCCCGGTTATGCGTGATGCCCGGCGCATAACGATGGCGATAGTGCGGAAAGATCTCAAACTCAATCTGTTTGTGGCAATCTTCCAGCACCAGCCCCTCTGCGGCAATATCAATCGCCAGCTCTTCAGCCACTTCGCGCTGCGCCGTTTGCGCCGGCGTTTCGCCCGGCTCCAGGCTGCCGGTAACCGACTGCCAGAAGCTGGGGTCATCGCGCCGCTGCAGCATTAACACCCGGCCGGTATCTTGCGCAAAAATCACCACCAGCACCGATACCGGGTGTTTATAGCCCATTATTTCGTCTCTGGAGTGACTTTCTTCGGCGCGATCTGGATACCGAGGTCCGCCAGCGCCGCCGGATTGGCTTCGCTTGGCGCTTCAGTCATCAGACAGGCCGCCGCAGTGGTTTTCGGGAACGCAATCACATCGCGGATATTGTCGGTGCCGGTCAGCAGCATGGTCAGACGGTCAAGACCGAATGCCAGACCTGCGTGCGGCGGGGTACCGAACTTCAGCGCATCCAGCAGGAAGCCAAACTTCTCACGCTGCTCTTCTTCGCTGATGCCCAGAATGCTAAACACTGTCTGCTGCATATTGCCGCTGTGGATACGCACCGAACCGCCGCCCACTTCATAACCGTTGATCACCATATCGTAGGCGTTAGCCACCGCCTGCGTCGGATCGGCCGCCAGCTGTTCCGCCGTCAGCGCTTTTGGCGAGGTGAACGGATGGTGCATCGCCGCCAGGCCGCCTTCGTCGTCCTCTTCGAACATCGGGAAGTCAACCACCCACAGCGGAGCCCAGGCTTTATCATTGGTGATTTGCAGGTCACGGCCCACTTTCAGGCGCAGTGCACCCAGTGCATCCGCCACCACTTTGGCACGGTCGGCGCCGAAGAAGATCAGGTCGCCGTCCTGCGCGTCGGTACGCTGCAGAATAGCTTCAACGATCTCCGGCGTCAGGAATTTGGCCACCGGGCTCTGCACGCCGTCGAAACCGCTGGCGCGCGCATTGATCTTCATCCACGCCAGACCTTTGGCACCGTAAATGCCGACAAAGCTGCCGTATTCGTCGATTTGCTTACGCGTCAGGGCGGTACCGCCCGGCACGCGCAGCGCCGCAACGCGCCCTTTCGGGTCGTTTGCCGGGCCGGCGAACACCTGGAATTCAACGCTTTTCAGCAGGTCAGCAACGTCCACCAGCTCCATCGGGTTACGCAGGTCTGGCTTATCCGAACCATAGCGGTTCATCGCTTCGGCAAAGGTCATTTGCGGGAAGTCACCGAGGTCGACGCCTTTGATGTCCAGCCACAGTTCACGGATCATCCGCTCCATCACGCTGCGCACCTGCTCAGCGCTCATGAACGAGGTTTCCACGTCGATCTGGGTGAACTCCGGCTGACGGTCTGCACGCAGGTCTTCGTCACGGAAGCATTTGACGATCTGATAGTAGCGGTCAAAACCAGACATCATCAGCAGCTGTTTAAACAGCTGCGGTGACTGCGGCAGCGCGTAGAATTTACCTTTGTGCACCCGGCTCGGCACCAGGTAGTCACGCGCGCCTTCCGGCGTGGCTTTGGTCAGCATCGGGGTTTCGATGTCGAGGAAGCCTTCACCGTCCATAAAGCGGCGCACAAAGCTGGTAATTCTGGCACGGGTTTTCAGACGCTGCGCCATTTCCGGACGACGCAGGTCGAGGTAGCGATAGGTCAGACGCGCTTCTTCGCTGTTGGTCTGGTTAGAGTCCAGCGGCAGCGGTTCTGCGCGGTTGATGATGTTCAGCTCATGGGCGAACACTTCGATGTCACCGGTGGCCATGTCGCTGTTGCGGTTTTTCTCTTCACGCGCACGCACAGTACCGGTGATCTGGATACAGAATTCATTACGCAGTTCAGACGCCAGCTGGAAAGCCTGCTGATGATCGGCATCGAAAAACACCTGCGCGATGCCTTCGCGGTCACGCATATCGATAAAAATCAGGCTGCCGAGATCGCGACGGCGATTGACCCAGCCGCAGAGTGTAACTTGCTGACCCACATGAGACAGATTGAGCTGTCCGCAATATTCTGTACGCATAACGTATCCTTTTAACTTCGCCGCTGCTGCCAGACAGCATCAGGCCGCGTAACCTTCTGAGATGCTGCCGCAAAAAAGGCGGCTATTATAATGGAAAATGGCAGGCAGGATAAGCAGATCCCGCGCAAAGCGGACAAATCGTCAGCGTTTGCCGCGCGATCGGTTCCTGCCCGTGGCAAAACCAGGTAACGTACAGCGCATTTTCCGCGCCACAGCAGGCAGGAGCAGTTTTGACACTTCGTATTGGATTACCACAATGGCAGCATGCCAACTGGAGAGTATTGGGTATCGAAACCCTGGCGGATTACGCCCGGCTGTTCGGCTGCGTCGAAGGCAACACCACGCTTTACGCGCTGCCCAAACCCGAAGTGGTGCAGCGCTGGTATGACATGACTGACGACGCCTTTCGCTTCTGCTTTAAATTTCCTGACACCATCAGCCACAAAGCGGCGCTGAAGAACTGCGATGAGCTGGTGAATGAATTTCTGCGCCTGCTGGATCCGCTCAGCCAGCGCATCGGCCAGTACTGGCTGCAGCTGCCCGCCGCCTTTTCACCGGCGCAGCTGACAGATTTGTGGGCGTTTCTCGATCGCCTGCCGCGCAGCTTTCACTATGGCGTGGAAGTGCGCCATGCGGCCTTTTTTGCCAAAGGCGAGGCCGAGCGCGCGCTGAATCGCGGCCTGCATCAGCGCGGGGTTAATCGGGTGATACTCGACAGCCGTCCGGTGCACGCCTCTGCCTCGCTCAGCCCGGCCGCCGTGCATGCGCGCGCGCAAAAGCCGCGTGTGCCGACGCACGCGGTGCGCACTGCCGGTCAGCCGATGGTGCGCTTTATCGGCAGCGACAGCGTGGAGGAGAGCCTGCCGCTGTTTGATGTCTGGCAGCAAAAACTGGCGGACTGGCAGCACGACAGCGACCCGCTGCTGTTCATCCATACGCCGGATATGGGCGCGGTGTTTCCGCTGCTGCAGGCGCTCTGGCCGCAGCTGCAACAGCTGGAGCCGACGCTGCGCCCGCTGCCCGCCTGGCCACAACAATCCAGCCTGTTCTAAACGCAGGGAAACGGGTGCAGCCTGCGGCAGTTTCTGCCAGAATAGCGCCCTTTCCGTTTTCTCTCCGGACCTTTCATTATGTCTGACCGCGATACGCTATTTTCCGCACCCATCGATAAGCTGGGTGACTGGACCTTTGACGAGCGCGTGGCTGAAGTCTTTCCCGATATGATTCAGCGCTCGGTGCCGGGTTACTCCAACATCATTTCGATGATTGGCATGCTGGCAGAACGCTTTGTGCAGCCCAACAGCCAGGTTTACGATCTCGGCTGCTCGCTGGGCGCGGCCACGCTGGCGGTGCGCCGCAATATTCAGGCACCGGGTTGCCAGATTATTGCCGTCGATAATTCACCGGCGATGGTGGAACGCTGCCGCCGTCACATCGACGCCTTCCGCGCCGCTACGCCGGTGCAGGTGCTGGAAGCGGATATCCGCGATATCCACATCGAAAACGCCTCACTGGTGGTGCTCAACTTTACCCTGCAGTTCCTCGAGCCGGACGCGCGCCTGACGCTGCTGCAAAAAATCGCTGCCGGCCTCAATCCGGGCGGTGCGCTGGTGCTGTCGGAAAAGTTCAGCTTTGAAGATGCCGACGTCGGCGAACTGCTGTTCAACATGCACCACGACTTTAAGCGCGCCAACGGCTACAGCGAGCTGGAGATCAGCCAGAAGCGCAGCATGCTGGAGAACGTGATGCTGACGGACAGCGTGGAAACGCATAAAGCCCGCCTGAAAAGCGCCGGCTTTGCCCATGCCGAATTGTGGTTCCAGTGCTTTAACTTTGGCTCACTGGTGGCGTTGAAATGATTGATTTTGGCCGTTTTTATCAGCAAATCGCCACCGGCCCGCTCGCCAGCTGGCTGGAAGTGTTGCCGGCGCAGGTCGCCGCCTGGCAGCGTGAAAACCTGCACGGACATTTTCGCAACTGGGAGAAGTCGGTCGACAATCTGCCGCTGCTGGTGCCGCAGCAGCTCGATCTGCTGCACAGCGTCAGCGCGCAGCATGACGCGTTAACCGATCGCCAGCGCGCCGGCATCGAAAAGCTGCTGCGTAACCTGATGCCGTGGCGCAAAGGACCGTTTTCGCTCTACGGCTGCGACATCGACACCGAATGGCGCTCCGACTGGAAGTGGGACCGCGTGCTGCCGCATATCTCTTCGCTGGCCGGTCGAACCGTGCTGGATGTGGGCTGCGGCAGCGGTTATCACATGTGGCGCATGATTGGTGCCGGCGCGCAGCTGGTGGTCGGTATCGATCCGATGCAGCTGTTCCTGTGCCAGTTCGAAGCGGTGCGTAAGCTGCTGGGTGACGATCGCCGTGCGCATCTGCTGCCGCTGGGCATTGAGCAACTACCGGCGCTGCAGGCGTTCGATACCGTGTTCTCCATGGGCGTGCTCTATCACCGGCGTTCGCCGCTCGACCATCTGCTGCAGCTGAAAAATCAGCTGGTCAGCGACGGCGAACTGGTACTGGAAACACTGGTGATTGAAGGCGATGAAAACGCGGTGCTGGTGCCGGGTGAACGCTATGCGCAGATGCGCAACGTTTACTTTATTCCGTCTGCGGCGGCGCTGAAAAACTGGCTGGAGAAGTGCGGTTTTGTTGATGTGCGCATCGCCGATTACGCCATCACCTCGGTGGAAGAGCAGCGTCGCACCGACTGGATGACCAGCGAATCGCTGGCGGAGTTCCTCGATCCGCACGACAGCAGCAAAACGATTGAAGGCTATCCCGCCCCGCTGCGTGCCGTGCTGGTGGCGCGCAAACCGTAACGCTTAACGCCGCGACAGCGCCAGCTTCGCGGCGAAACCAATAAACACGCAGCCGGTCAGGCGATCCATCACTTTTAACACTGCCGGACGGCGCAGATGACCGGCAAAGTACTGGCTGCCGCTAATCAATACCGCGTTCCACACTAAGCCAATCACCATGTGGGTGAGCGCCATCAGCGTGCACCACAGCGCCACCGATCCGCCGGCCGGGATAAACTGCGGCAGAAAGGTGACGTAAAAAACCCCGACTTTGGGATTGAGCAGGTTACCGGTCAGGCCACGCGCGAAGCAGGTCAGATAGCGCTCTTCCCGCTTTTGCCCCTCCTGCCCGCTGGCCACCGTACTGCGCGGGTTGAGCAGTAGTCTGACGCCGAGATACAGCAGGTACACAGCACCGATGCCTTTCAGCAGGTTATAAGCCATTTCCGAAGCCAGCAGCAGCGCGCCTAAGCCCAGCCCGACCGCCACGCCCCACACCAGACAGCCGAGCGTAACGCCCAATGCCGTCGCCGAGGCACGCTGCCAGCCCTGCGCAGCCGCCGAACGCAGCACCAGCGCGGTATCGAAGCCGGGCGTCAACGTAAGCAGGGTAATGGCGAAAAGGAATGAAATAACCAGTGTCATGATGGGCTCCCGGGTTGTGCACAGAACAGCATACGCGACGGCGCATCAATTGCCCGTCGCCGGACGATCCCAGTACTGATATTTGTAGGCCGAACTCAGATGCCGCTCAATGGTGCCTTTGGCAAACACTTCGGTCTCATGCAAATAGCTCAGCGTGCAATTGCCTACCTCATCCCACAGCTGACACTCATCCACCGATCGCAAAGTGCTGACCGGCGTGGTCGAGGTGCCGTGCAGCCGCAGTTCGCGCCACTGATTATCGTAGCTGTAGGTCTCTTTGCTGCGCGCGCTGGTGGATGCCACCACCAGCCCCTGCGGATTCCAGCGCCAGGTATTCTCGCCGTTGGTCAGCGCATCACTGCCGCGCGCGATACTTTTTTCCAGCCGGAAGTGTTTATCGTAGCGGTAAGTGGTATCGGTAAAGCCCTCTTTTCCCATGCTGGTAAATTTGTCCGAGGCGCTGATGATGTTGCCGTGTTGCCCCATCTGCCAGCTGATGGTGCCCTGCCGGTTATCTACCACTTCCTCTTTGCCCGCGCGGGTCACTTTAACCAGATAAGCATAGTCAGCCACCCAGCCGCGCTGCACGCGCGCGATATGCTGCTCCATGCTCAGCACCACGTTGCCTTCGCTTTTGTCATAGGTGATGTCAGCCACCATCAGATCGCCGCACTGGTCAAACTGCCCGAGCACGCGCTTCTGCGAGTTGACGTCTTTACCAAACTCCCCGGCCACCACCTGGCGCACCGCGCCTTTGGCATCGCCGCCCAGCATAATCCAGTTGTTGCTGCTGGTGATGTTTTTGCTCAGCGGCGGGCAGGTGCTGCTGGCGGCCAGCGCCGCGCCGGCAACGGGGAACAGCAGAATCACAACAGCATAAGGGAGGGATTTCATCAGCGTTATCCGCGCGTTAAGCCATAGAGTAATCAAAGCATCTTTTTCACCAATGCGCTATTCATGGCGAAGCGGCAGACAAAAAGAACCCCAGCAAGGAACTGGGGTTTGGTACTTGCAAACATCACGTCAGGTTTTCGGCGTGCTGCGCGGCAAAATTGGTACGGGTCAGGCGACCCGGTCAACGCTCATCTGCATCATGCTCTTCATGGCTTCGACGACATCGCCATCGACACAGGAGCGGCTGAATTCATCGGTTTCCGCTTCAGAACACATCGAGACACCGGCTTTACGGTAGCGCATCGGTGACGCGACGGCACGGCTGGCGGAGCTGTGGACTTCCTGCAATCCGCTGTCGAGGAACTTTTGCAGATTGCTGAGGCGCACGCCTGCCCCTGCCATAATGATTGGACCGGTGCTGTATTCATTTAGTTCCCGTAATAATGCAATTCCGGTTTCAGCGCTCTGCTGCTGACCGGAAGTCAGAATGCGGGCGATCCCTAAATCAGTCAGCACCTCCAGCGAACGCTTCGGGCTGTGGCACAAATCAAAGGCGCGATGGAAGGTCACCGCCATGCCGTCGCACAGCGCCATAATCTGCTGCATGCGAACCGTGTCGACGTGCGCATCTTCGTCCAGCATGCCAATCACCAGGCCAGGAAAACCCAGCTCGCGAATGCGCGCCACGTCCGATTTCATCACCTCAAATTCGCGTGCGGTGTAACAAAAATCGCCGCCGCGCGGCCGCACGATCGGGTGGACCGGAATGGTCAGTTCACGTTGTGCGGCTTCCAGCATACCCGCCGAAGGTGTCAGTCCGCCTTCACGCGGAGCACTGCACAGCTCCACGCGATCGGCACCGGACGCCTGCGCAGTCATTGCGCAGTCGATGCCATAGCAACAAATTTCCAGTTTCGTCATACCTTGCTCCTTTTCATGACTGCTGGCTCGGGAGGAGTGCATCAGTTAGTCTGCTCATTCAGACAGTTTACGTGGAAAGCGCACTATGGCATTCGATTTTGATCAAGGGATAGACCGTCGTCACAGCGATAGTTTGAAATGGCACAAATATGGTGATCGCGATGTGTTGCCTTTGTGGGTTGCCGACACCGATTTTCGCTCGCCGCCGTGCATCATTGAGGCCATTAAACAGCGTGCTGATCACGGTGTATTCGGCTACGGCGCGACGCCGCACGGTTTGATTGATATCACTATTTCCCGCTTAGCCCAGCGCTATGGCTGGCAGATTGAGCCGGAATGGATTGTGTTGCTGCCGGGCGTGGTAAGCGGACTGAATTTATCGGTCCGGGCATTTACCGAGTCGTCGCAGAGCACCGTGGCACCGACGCCAATTTATCCGCCGTTTCGCGCGGCGGCGCGGCTGGCGCAGCGCGCTCAGGTCAATCTGCCATTGCAATTGCAGCAGGATCGCTGGGTGATGCAGCTGGATGACAGCCAGATGCAGGGCAACGAGCGCCTGCTCATGCTGTGCAATCCGCAGAATCCGGGCGGCACCGTCTACCGCCGTGATGAGCTGGAGGCGCAGCTGGCCTTTGCCCAACGCCACGATTTGCTGGTGTGCTCCGATGAAATCCATTGTGACCTGCTGTTAACGCCCGGCGTACAGCACATTCCGTTTGCCTCGCTGAGCGAAGATGCCGCCCAGCGCAGCATCACCCTGATTTCGCCGTCTAAAACCTTCAACATCGCCGGGCTGGGTGCGTCCATGGCCATTATCCCTCATCCCGAACTGCGGAAACGCTTTAAGCAGGTGCGTGAAGGCATCGTACCGGGCGTGGATATTCTGGCGCTGGTGGCGGCGGAAGCCGCATGGCGCGGCGGTGATGCATGGCTGGCGGACCAGCTTGCTTACCTGCGCGCCAATCGTGACTGGCTGGTGCAGCAGGTGAATGCGCTGCCGGAACTCAGCATGGTCGCGCCAGAGGCCAGCTATCTCGGCTGGATTGACGCCAGCCAGCTGGATGTTGCCAGCCCGGCGCTGTATTTCGAAAAACACGGTCTCGGTTTCTCGCCGGGCCGTGATTTTGGCGACGATCGCTTCGTGCGCTTCAACTTTGGCTGCACGCACGCCACCCTGCAGCAGGCGGTATCGCGCCTGCAGCAGGCGGTGGCAGCGCGGCGCTAAGTCTGTTCGCTGGCAACGATCTCCTCCAGCCGCCATGGATGAAACTTGATGGTAGTTTGCCCGTCCGTCACCGCTAAGGTCGGATTGGGCAGACGTTCATTTTCACCCTGCGGCGTGCTGGTTTTAAACGCGATGCCCGGCTGCGTCAGCGCCTCGTCTGCCAGCAACGCCATCGCACGCATGCCCAGCGTTTCCGGCTCGCCGCGCAACACAATTTCCACATGCTCCCAGCCTTCATGGCGATACAGCTTCTCACCGGGCCACGGCAGCTCGATCACATCCACCTGCCAGCCCGCGATGCGCAGCGGCTGATGCAACTTAAACAGGCAGATCGGCCGTCCATTAATCATCGCTTCGGAAAACTGCTCGCCGATTTGCATTAACCCGGCTTTCCAACGTTCTGCCGTGGCGAACTGGTGACAGCGCACCGCCACGTGGTCCGCCTCGTGCTGCGTGAGGTCCAGACCGAGGCGTGCCGCAAAGTGTTGCAAAGCCTGTTCAAATCGGGACAGGTCTTGTTTTAAGTCACTCAGTTCTGAAGGAAAATCCAGATTCATACGTTAAATACCTCAAACTCAGTTCAGATCTTTTAATCAATAAAAAAACAGGGCTGCCGCAGCTTTCGCTTGACAAAATGCTCGGATTCATCCGATTTCACGCCAAAAACCTTCAAAAACCGCATAAATCGCCCCTCTCTTTCGGATTAATCGCGTAATCAGGTCCACACGGTACTTTATAA
>NZ_JASEWO010000232.1:0-5719 GCF_030024295.1 Pantoea sp. Pa-EAmG | reverse complement strand
CTGATATCAATCCTGCGAGTGCCCACACAGATTGTCTGATAAATTGTTAAAGAGCAGTGCCGCGATTTCTCAAGCGGCGCGGGATGCGTATATTACGCTTTCCGCTTTCTCAGTCAAGCATTTATTTTTGCTTTTCTGAAGGTTGCCGTTAAGGGCCACCTCACTAACAGGGCGCTTCGTAAGCCGTTGTGCCGTGTCAGTGGAGGCGCATTATAGGGAGTTCTTTCGGGCTGACAAGGGCTAAATGCAAATTAATTTTCGAGTGCTGTTTTTTTCGGCGAAAGCCCGTCAAATCGCCAGTTTTTCCAGCAGCGGGAAGCCATAACGCTGCAAAACCGGTGATAATTGCACCACTTCGTCATCCATGCGCGTACAAAATGCCACATTCTGTCCGCTGGAACGCGCCTGAGGCGCTTCGTGCTCTAATAACCAGGCGGTGCGCCGTGCAATGGCTGCGCCCGAATCCACCAGCCGGGTGCCGTCAGGCAACACCTGCTGCAGCTCTTCACGTAACAGCGGGAAATGGGTACAACCCAGCACCACGGTATCCGGCGGCTCTTTCATACGTAGCCACGGTTGCACTGCGCGACGCACATCGTCCAGCGACACCGTTTCTCCGTGCAGTTTGGCTTCCGCCAGTTCGACCAGTTCCGCCGAGCCCAGCATTTCGATTTTACATTCGCGCGCAAACTGCGCCACCAGCTCATGGGTGTAAGGCCGTTTCACCGTGCCGCGCGTGGCCAGCAGGCCGACCACGCCGTTGCGCGTCAGACGGGCCGCAGGCTTAATCGCCGGCACGACGCCGACGACCGGGAACTCAAAGCGCTGACGCAATGCTGGCAGCGATACAGTACTGGCGGAGTTACAGGCGATGACCACTAACGCCAGCGGCACGCGCTGCACGATAGCCTCCACCACCGCCACGACCCGCTCAACAATATATTCTTCGCTTTTTTCACCGTAAGGGAAGCCGGCATTATCGAAGGCATAGAGATAGTGCAGGCCCGGCAGCAGTTGCCGGACCTCATCATAGACGGAGAGCCCACCGACGCCGGAGTCAAACACCAGCACGGTGGGACGCAGATCAGAAGCTGTAGCTGGCGCTGAGGTAATACTCCGTTCCTGGAGTTGGATAGCCATACACTGTCTCGTAGTCTTTATCGAACAGGTTGGCAATTCTACCACGAACGGTGAGCTGTGATGTGACCGGATACGAAACTGCCAGATCCCATAAACTTACACCGCCCAGTTTGACGCGCTGCGGGGTAAAGGAGTGGTTGTAATCCGTATCATAGCGATCGCCGAGATAATGATAGGTCAGTGACCAGTCAAACTCATAAATCGTCCAGTCGAGCTGGTATTTCACCTGCTGCTTCGCACGGCGCACCAGCGGTTGATCGGTTTCAGCATCGCGCGCATCAACATAATCGTAAGAAATCTGATGGCTAAGCGGACCGGTATCGAACGACGCCGTGGCTTCTACGCCCTTAATGCGCGCTTTATCGATGTTGTAATAGATATAGGTGGTGGGATCGCTATCAATCAGATTATCGATATCGTTACGATAACCGGATACGCGCCAGTTTACCGGCCCGGTCAGGCCAGAGAAGCCCGCTTCCCACTGTTTACTCTCTTCCGGCTTCAGGTCGCTGTTGCCATAAGAACCATACAACTGGCCGAGACGAGGCGCTTTATACGCCGTCGCGTAATTGGCAAACACGCTATAGCCATCAACAAACGCCCACGACGCCCCGCCCTGCCAGGTGCCGTGCCAGCCAAACTGGCTGTTGTCGTCACCGCGTACCGCGCCTTCCAGCGTTACGCTGCCCAGCTGCTGCTGGGTGGTGGCATAAATGCCGGTGTTACGCAGCTCAGTACTGTCAGCCACGTAAGCCGTGCCGGGTTCCGTGGTCTGTTTCTGCCAGTCCACGCCCGCGCTTACGCTGCCCTGCGCCACCTGCAACGTATTACCCCACTGCACATTGTACTGCTTGCTGTCATCCAGCGTGGTCGACGGGCCGTAGCGGCCTGTACGCGGATCATAGTTATAGTCTTTGCTGCGGCTGTAGCTGGCGATCAGCTGCGTCGAATAAATGTCGTTGCTGTAACGCAGGCCGCTGTCCCAGGTCTGGCTGTAGAGCTGGCGGGTATCGTTTAATCCGTTGATGTTAAAACTGTTATCGTAGCTGTAGGTGCCGTCGTAGGCCGTACGGTTGTCAAAACCGTAGCCGCGAACAAAGCCGCTCAGCCCGTCACTGAACTGGTGCTCCAGCGCGCCATACAGTGTCTTGTTCATGAAGCCATCGCGATCTTTCTGCGCCGGATCGCCATACACATCCGGCAGGTTTGCCACCACATCATAGCCGCGCGTATAGGTGTAGTTGCCCGCCATGGTCAGCGTCGTGGCTGCGCCCAGCTGCTGCTGGGTAGAACCTTCATAGTTTTGATAGCCTTTCGAGCCCACGCCCGCGCTCAGCGTCGTGCCCGGCTTATCACGACCGGTGATGATGTTCACCACGCCGCCAATCGCATCGGAGCCATACACCGCCGAGCGCGCACCGCGCACATATTCGATGCGCTGGACCAGAGAAAGCGGAATCTGGCTTAAATCAGACGATCCGGACACGCCCGCCTGGTTTAGCCGGATACCGTCGATGAGTATAAGTACGTGGCTGGAGTTAGTACCGCGCACAAACAGCGAACTCAGCTGGCCGAGGCCACCGTTCTGCGCGATGTCCACGCCAGGCAGGCGACGCATGACGTCCGTCAGGCTTTTAGCCTGCCAGCGATCAATATCGTCGCGGGTCACGACCGTCGTCGGCGCGAGAACGGAGGATACCGGCTGCAAAAACCGGTTAGCGGTAACGATTTGCGTATCATCATTCTGCTGCGCGTAGCCAGATTGCGCCCAGAGCGACAACGCCGTTGCACTAAAGGCAAACAGCGAAGCGTGTGTTGTTTTCATTGTTATAGCATCCAAAAGACGAAGCAGGATGCCGCAGGTCCGGGATCGATAGCACGCGATGATCTCAGAAGTTGCGACGTCACACCGGCAGGTCTTCGGGCTGGGAATCATAAGTGGTGAAGACTTCCCATCCGCGAGGACAGTGTCTGCGATTGCGATCACCACGACATTCTTTTACCGCTGCGCGTCAGCTCCAGATTCACACTGGATTCCCTTTTAACTCAAGGAGGCCGGCAGCCGCAGTCTACGTTTAAGAAGGCCGGAAATCCAGACAGCCAGCCTTCCTGCACTGTCCGGGACTGGACATCAGCAGGTGAATGCCTACAATCGCCCGGCAGGCAGGCTTAACACCAGGATTGAAGATGACACCCGAACAACTCCCGATTGAACAATACGACGCGCAACTGGCGGAAAAAGTCAGCCGCTTACAGGCGATGATGGCCCCCTACGCAGCGCCCGACGTGGAGGTGTTCCGCTCGCCGGTCAGCCACTATCGTATGCGCGCCGAATTCCGCATCTGGCACGACGGTGACGATCTTTATCACATCATCTTCGATCAAGAGACTAAACAGCGTATCCGCGTCGATCAGTTTCCGGCGGCCAGCCAGTTGATCAACACGCTGATGCCAAAGTTGATCGCCGCGATCCGCGATAATCGCGCGCTGCGTTTCAAACTGTTCCAGATCGATTATCTCTCCACCCTCAGCAACCAGATCGTGATTTCACTGCTGTATCACCGCAAGCTGGAAGCCGACTGGACCGAAGCTGCGACTGCGCTGCGCGATAGTCTGCGCGCAGAAGGGTTTGATGTGCAGCTGATTGGCCGTGCCACGAAAACCAAAATCTGTCTCGATCGCGATTACGTCGATGAGCGCCTGCCGGTAGCCGGCCAGGAGATGATCTATCGTCAGGTGGAGAACAGCTTCACTCAGCCGAATGCGGCGATGAATATTCAGATGCTGGAGTGGGCGCTGGACGTGACGCAAGATTCGCGCGGCGATCTGCTGGAGCTGTACTGTGGTAATGGCAACTTTTCACTGGCGCTGGCGCGTAACTTCCGCCGCGTACTGGCGACGGAAATCGCCAAACCGTCGGTGGCTTCGGCGCAGTACAACATCGCGGCCAACCACATCGACAACGTGCAAATTATTCGTATGGCAGCCGAAGAGTTTACCCAGGCGATGAACGGCGTGCGCAGCTTTAACCGTCTGGAAGGCATCGATCTCAATAGCTATCAGTGCGAGACCATCTTTGTCGATCCGCCGCGCAGCGGGCTGGATGACGAGACGGTGAAGATGGTGCAGGCCTATCCGCGTATTCTCTATATTTCCTGTAATCCGCAGACGCTGTGCGACAACCTCAGCGTACTGAGTGCCACGCATAACATCACGCGGCTGGCGCTGTTTGACCAGTTCCCTTACACCCACCATATGGAATGCGGTGTGTTACTGACGCGAAAAGCCTGAAAAAAACGGGAACCCTGCGGTTCCCGTGATTGTTTTCAGTGCTTGTTCTTGCTGCGGCGGAAGCGCATGGCGATCCAGAACACCAGCGCCACCATCAGAATGGTCGGGATGAAGTTAGACCCGATATCCGGATATTCGGCACGCACCAGCGCGCTGTACACCAGAATCCCCAGCAGAAAAAATGCCGCCGCCAGCGAAGGCATGCCGTCCGGCATATTGCGGTTGAGATAGCGCTGATGCAGACACCACGCGGCAAGGCCAAGGGCGATCAGCGGGAAAATCGAAAAGGGAACAAAGGTGCTGAACAGCACCGAAAAGGAGCCGTTGATAGCTAAACCGGTGATAAAAGCCAGTAACAACGTTCCTTTATCGCGAGGGTTTTGCTCAATCATTTCATTATCCTTATCACATTACTCTTCGGGGGTTTCCAGGGTAACCGCCAGGCGCTCTTGCTCCCGGCGATACCAGTAATACGCGCCTTTGGCGATCATTCGCAGCTGCAGCACCAGACGCTCTTCCAGTTTGCGCCGCTGTTCGATATCCACATCCAGCGCTTCCGCGCCGGCGCTGAACACAATCGTCACCATAGCTTCCGCCTGCGCTTCGGTAAAGCTGCGCGGCATGCGGTTTTCCAGCTCAAGGTAGTCGGCCAGTTCAGCAATAAAGTGCTGAATCTCCCGCGCGACCGCCGCACGAAAAGCCGCTGAGGTGCCGGAGCGCTCGCGTAGTAAGAGACGAAAAGCGTTGGGATTGTTCCCGATGAACTCCATAAACGTGGCGACCGAGGTTTTAATGATGCTGCCGCCTTTGGCAATGCGCTGGCGCGCCTGGCGCATCAGCTGGCGCAGCATCAGGCCACTTTCATCGACCATCGTCAGGCCGAGTTCATCCACATCGCGAAAGTGACGGTAAAACGAGGTCGGTGCAATGCCGGCTTCGCGTGCCACTTCGCGTAAACTCAGGCTGGCAAAACTCCTTTCTGCACTTAACTGACTGAATGCCGCTTCAATCAGTGAACGTCGTGTACGTTCTTTTTGTTGCGCTCGAACGCCCATTTTCCCGGCCTTGTGAGTAATCAGGCAGGCACTATAACAAACTTTTCAGCGTACAGCGGCGCAAAGTTTGTGACCGCCTGTTAACCTCACTGATTGTCAAACTTTGCCAATTTACGCTGTTAGAATTCAGATGTGCGCGGCGAGATGTTAGAATCTCGTTGTAAAAATGTATAGAAACATAGGACGTACTGGTATGCAAAAGTCTTACGATTACGATGCCATTGTGATTGGCT
>NZ_JASEWO010000035.1:0-32155 GCF_030024295.1 Pantoea sp. Pa-EAmG | reverse complement strand
TCTGGTAACTGGCTAATTTATCTGTTAATTACTGAGCAAGACAAAATGGCAGAGGACCGCACCGTCACGTTACGCTGTAAAATTTCCTGCACAGCCGCCAGAAAGAAAGTTTGTTAATTAAAAGATAATTTTTATAGACCAAAAAGAAATTAATTTGCTGCCTTTCGGTGACATTCTGTGAGCCATCGCGCATTAACCCGCTGGGGCATGGCATTTGCCAGCGGCGTCAGGCTGTGCTTTGTTAAAGCAGCACAGTCCGGTTAATCAGCGAAGGAGAGGTTATGACCCGTCTTACCGCCCAGGATTTTCCCCAGGAACTGCTTGAGCTTTATGACTACTATGCGCACGGTCGCATCAGCAAGCGCGAGTTTCTCTCGCTGGCCGCGAAGTTCACCATCGCCGGCATGACCGGAGCCACCCTGCTCAGCGCCATGAGCCCCAATTATGCGCTGGCAGAGCAGGTGTCGTTTACCGATCCTGATATCAACGCCGAATACATTCACTACCCGTCGCCCCAGGGACATGGCGAGGTACGCGCTTATCGGGTGCGCCCGACTCACGCCAGCGGCAAGCTGGGTGCCGTGGTGGTGGTACACGAGAATCGCGGCCTGAACCCTTACATTGAAGACGTGGCGAGACGGGTCGCCAAAGCGGGCTATGTTGCGCTGGCGCCGGATGGCTTAAGCTCGCTGGGCGGCTATCCGGGCAATGATGAAGAGGGCCGTGCGATGCAGGCCAAAGTCGACCCGACCAAACTGATGAACGATTTCTTCGCGGCGGTCGATTTCCTGATGCAGCATCCCGAGGGGAACGGCAAGGTCGGCATCACCGGCTTCTGTTATGGCGGCGGCGTGGCCAATGCGGCGGCAGTGGTGTTTCCTGAGCTGGCCTGCGCCGTGCCGTTCTATGGCCGCCAGCCAAAAGCGGAAGATGTGGCGCGCATTCAGGCGCCGCTGCTGCTGCACTATGCCGCGCTGGATAAAGGCATCAACGAAGGCTGGCCGGCTTATGAAGCCGCCCTGCAAGCCAGCCACAAAACCTATGAAGCGTATATTTATCCCGGCGTGAATCACGGCTTTCACAACGACTCAACGCCACGCTATGACAAAGCCGCCGCCGACCTGGCATGGGGTCGCACACTCGGCTGGTTTGAGAAATATTTGCACGCCTGAGCCTGGCGCGCCGCGACGGCACTCACGCCGTCTGCGGCGCTTTAATGATGCGGTGGACATTGCTTTCCAGCCAGTCGGCGAGGCCGATGACCTGCCCTTCCACCTCATGGCCCAGCGCCGTCAGCCGGTACTCCACGTGCGGCGGCACCACTTCATAGGCGATACGCTCAATGAAGCCATCCTCTTCCATGTAGCGCAGCGTCTGCGCCAGCATGCGTTCACTGATGCCACCAATCCGGCGGCGCAGTTCGCTGAAGCGCAGCGTCTCAGCGCGCAGCGCCAGTAACACCAGCACACTCCAGCGGCTGGTAATCCGTTTTAACACTTCACGCGACGGGCAGTTCACATTGAGTAATTCACCACGGGAAAATTTATCACTCAGGTTTTCAGCCATTTACATCACTCCGCTCAAACTAACAAATCTGTAAGTACTTACTAAAAGTTAGTTTATCCCGTAGGCTGTTTCCATACCAGTTCAACCTGAGGAAAAACACCATGATTGCGATTACCGGAGCCACTGGCCAACTGGGCCGTTTAGTGATTAATGCTTTGCTGAAGAAAGTACCGGCCAGCGAGATCATCGCGGTGGTACGTTCACCGGAAAAGGCGCAGGACCTGCAGGCGCTCGGCGTCGCGCTGCGTACCGCGGATTACAACCAGCCACAGACGCTACAGGGCGCCTTTGCCGGCGTGCAGAAAGTGCTGCTGATCTCCTCCAGCGAAGTGGGCCAGCGCGAGGCCCAGCACCGGGCGGTGATTGATGCCGCCAAAGCGGCAGGCGTGTCATTTATCGCGTACACCAGCCTGCTGCACGCGGATACTTCACCGCTGGGTCTCGGCGTGGAGCATCGCGCCACCGAAGCGCTGCTGCAGGCTTCAGGCATCCCTTATGCCCTGCTGCGTAACGGCTGGTACAGCGAAAACTATGCGGCCAGCATCGCACCGGCGTTAGCGCATCATGCCTTTATCGGCGCGGCGGGCAACGGGCGCATCGCGTCGGCGGCGCGCGAGGATTATGCTGCCGCGGCGGCAGAGGTGATCAGCCGTGACGATCAGGCCGGCAAAGTGTACGAACTGGCCGGCGATGACAGCTATACGCTGGCAGAATTCAGTGCGGAGATCGCCCGCCAGTCCGGCGAACAGGTGGAGTACGTTAACCTGCCGCCTGCGGAATTCAGCGCGGCGCTGATCGGAGCCGGCTTACCCGCGCCGCTGGCCGAACTGCTGGCGGATTCCGACGCCGGTGCCGCTCAGGGTGCCCTGTTCGACGACAGCCACACGCTCAGCAAACTCATTGGCCGCCCGACCACACCGTTCGCCGCGGTAATTAAGGCCACGCTGGCAAAGTAAGGCGCTGATGGCGCCCTCACCTGCGGTGAAATCCGGGGTGAGGGCGGCGAGAAACCCTCTTTTCCCCGTCTCGTTTGCCATCAAATGATCAACCTCTTCCCGCTTTTTTGCCGTCATCACTGACGATTTTCTTATTTACAGATAAATCTGTTCATTTATTTAAAGCTTCATCTGAAACACTGCTTTCAATTCCTGAAATATAGGGCGTTGTATTCGCTGAAAAAAGCCTAAAATAGCCGATCAATCGACAAGATTTATTACGTTCATAGATATTTCGCATTGTTGTCTCATCGGGTCAGAGATCTATAATTTGTCCTTTGAGCAACCAGGCAATTTCAGGAGGCCGCTATTAATACTAACCACCAGCAACGTCAAGCTTTCGGAGAACACGAAGCCCATGCTGATCTGGGGTATCAATACGATCCTCACGAGTTTATCCGCGAAGGTATGCAGGATTCGGAGCCGGAACCCGAGCTGATCGAAGGCCTGCCTGCGCCTGATGCGCTGACGCCTGCCGATCGTTATCTGGAGCTGTTTGAGCACGTGCAGACGTCACGTATTTTTGCCGACAGCAAAACGTTTCCGGACTGCGCGCCTAAATTCGATCCGCTGGATATTTTAATCCGCTATCGCCGCCGTAAACGCTCGGCGGAGTTCGACCTGGAAAAATTTGTCCACGAGCATTTTTATTTACCGCAAGTCAATGAGAGTTTTTATGTTTCCAATCCGGATAAAACCCTGACGGAACATATTGACGATCTGTGGCCAGTGTTAACCAAAATGCCGCAGCAGCATTTACCGCATTCTTCCCTGCTGCCGCTGCCGAAGCCCTACGTGGTGCCCGGCGGGCGTTTTGGTGAAACGTATTACTGGGACTCCTACTTCAGCATGCTGGGACTGGCCGAAGCGGGCCGCGACGATCTGCTGCGTCATATGGCGGACAACTTCGCCTGGCTGATTGATAACTACGGTCACGTGCCGAATGGCAACCGTACCTATTACCTCAGCCGCTCGCAGCCGCCGGTGTTCGCGCTGATGGTCGAGCTGTTTGAAGAGGACGGCATTCGCGGCGCGAAGCGCTATCTTGACCAGCTGATGAAAGAGTATCAGTTCTGGATGGACGGGGCTGGCGAGCTGATGCCGCACCAGGCCTATCGCCACGTGGTGCGCATGCCGGATGGTTCGCTGCTCAACCGCTACTGGGATGATCGCGACACGCCGCGCGATGAGTCGTGGATGGAAGATGTGGAAACCGCCAGCAAATCGCGTCGGCCGGCCAGCGAGGTCTATCGCGATCTGCGCGCCGGTGCCGCTTCCGGCTGGGATTACTCCTCGCGCTGGTTGCGCGATCCACAGCGTCTGGCCAGCATTCGCACCACCCAGTTTATTCCGGTGGATCTGAATGCGTTTCTCTACAAGCTGGAGCTGATGATCTCGACGCTGGCGCACGCGAAGGGCGAAGAACTCACCGGCCTGGCGTGGCAGAAGAAAGCGGATGCGCGCAAGCAGGCGATTCATCGCTATCTGTGGGACAACACCGCAGGCGTGTACCGCGACTACGACTGGCGACGTGAACGCTTTGGTGCCTTTACCGCAGCGGCGGTGGTACCGCTGTTCCTGGGGCTGGCATCACCCGAGCAGGCGCATCTGCAGGCGGTGGCGCTGCGCCAGCTGCTGCTGACGCAGGGCGGCCTGGTGACCTCCATGGTGGAGAGCGGCGAGCAGTGGGATAAACCCAACGGCTGGGCGCCACTGCAGTGGATGGCGGTGGTCGGCCTGAATAACTACGGTGAAGAGACGCTGGCAACGGAGATTGCGGTCAACTGGCTGACTACGGTGAAGAATTTCTATTCGCTGCACCATAAGCTGGTAGAGAAGTACGATATCAGCGGCGATCGCGCCCGCCCGGGCGGCGGCGGTGAGTATCCGCTACAGGACGGCTTCGGCTGGACCAACGGCGTCACCCGTCGCCTGCTGGCGATGTACGGGCATTTGCTGGCGGATTGATAATGCGGTTGGGTGTGGTAGCAGGCGGGATACTGCGGCCTGATGCCCTCACCCTGGCCCTCTCCCACCGGGAGAGGGAAACGCTGCCATATGCAGGACTGAGACAGCCCAGGTTAATTCAAGAGCCAATCCCCCGCTCGATCGGTCCCCTCTCCCGCAAGCGGGAGAGGGTTAGGGTGAGGGGAAAAAACGCACTCCCCCCTCAATTCCCCTGCAAAAACGCCAGCAGATCCGCATTCAGCTGGTCCTGATGCGTCACCGCAAAACCGTGCGGGCCGTTCTCATACACTTTCAGCTGTGAACCCGCAATCATCTCGTGCACCAGCTTGCCGGTGGCTTCAAACGGCACGATTTGGTCGTTACTGCCGTGGATCACCAGCGTCGGCACATCCACTTTGGCAATATCCGCACGGAAATCTGTCTCAGAGAACGCGGTCACGCAATCCAGTGTACCTTTCAGCGACGCCAGCAGCGCAATGTTCAGCGTCTGCGTCAGCACCCCATCGGAAACCGTCTGGCCCGCGTTGGTGCCGTAAAACGGCGTGGCGAACTCTTTGATAAACTGCGCACGATCCTTCAGCAAACCCGCTTTAATCCCGTCAAACACCGCTGATTCCACCCCTTCCGGGTGGTCGTCGGTTTTACCAAAGATCGGGGTGACGGCGCCCAGCAGCACCAGTCCTTTCACTTTCGCGGTACCATAACGACCGATGTAGCGCGACACATCCCCGCCGCCCATCGAGAAGCCCACCAGCGTCACCTCATCCAGCTGCAGGTGCTCGATCAGGCCGTGAATATCGTCGGCAAAAGTGTCGTAATCGTAGCCTTCCCACGGCTGATCGGAGCGACCAAAGCCGCGGCGGTCAAACGCGATGACGCGATAGCCGCGCTCGGCGAGGAAGTTGAGCTGGCTGTCCCACATATCGGCATCCAGCGGCCAGCCGTGGCTGAACAGCACCGGCTGCCCCTTGCCCCAGTCTTTGAAGTACAGGTTTACGCCGTCTTTAGTCTTGAATGTGCTCATGTTTTTTCTCCGTTAGTCAGTGATGTTGTGTCTGGCAATCAAACTAGCGTGGGATGCTGGAAAAACCTAAAGCAGAGATTTTGACAACTTGTGCAAAGATTTTTGCTAAGCCCTGCCGTCAAAAATCCTTGTACAAGTTGGCCGATTTTTTCCGCTATCTCCTGACGGGCGAGCTTCGTATCGTGCTCTCATCGCACACTGACAGGAACAGCCTGATGAACCAGCCAAATCCACAAACAGCGCGCAGCGGCGCGTTTTCCCCTTTCGCCTACGGGCTTTTCGCCGTGATCTGGACCGCTTCGGTGCTCGGCAATACCGGTAGCTTTATCCGTGACGTCGCCAGCGCCTGGCTGATTACCGGACTGTCGGATAACCCAACCGCCGTCGCGCTGATGCAAACCGCCGCCACGCTGCCGGTATTTCTGCTGGCGCTGCCGGCCGGCGTGCTGTCAGATATTGTTGACCGCCGCCGCCTGCTGATTGTGGTGCAGCTGCTGATGGCCAGCGTCAGCGGCACGCTACTGCTGCTGTCGCACAACCACTGGCTCACCGTTGAATGGCTGATCGGCCTGACCTTTGTCGGCGGCGTCGGCGCGGCGCTGTTCGGTCCGGCATGGCAGGCCATCGTGCCGGAGCTGGTACCCCGTCATGAGCTGAAAAATGCCGTCGCGCTCAACTCGCTGGGCATCAATATCGCCCGGGCGATTGGACCGGCTACCGGCGGCCTGCTGCTGGCAAGTTTAGGTGCTATGGCCGCTTACGGTGCCGATGTCGCCAGTTATTTTTTCGTCATCGCCGCGCTGCTGTGGTGGAAACGTCCGGCGAAAGCCGCTACCGCGCTGAATGAGCACTTCTTTGGCGCTTTCCGCGCCGGGCTGCGCTATGTGAAAGCCAGCCGCGAACTGCATCGCGTACTGTTGCGCGCCGCGCTGTATTTTGCCTTCGCCAGTGCCATCTGGGCGCTGCTGCCGCTGGTGGCGCGCACCATGCTGCACGGCAGCGCGGGCTTTTATGGCTTGCTGCTTGGGGCCGTCGGTGCCGGTGCCATTGCCGGCGCGCTGCTGCTGCCGCGCCTGCGTGCCCGGCTGAGCCATGATGGACTGATGCTGCTCTCCGCCGTGCTCAGCGCGCTGGTCATGGTGGCGCTGTCGCTCAGTCCGCCGCAGTGGCTGGCGCTGCTGCTGATGCTGGTACTGGGCACCGGCTGGATCATCGCGCTGACGACCCTCAACGGCGTGGCGCAGGCGGTGCTGCCCGACTGGGTGCGCGGTCGCGGGCTGGCGGTCTATCTGATGGTGTTCAACGGCACGCTGGCGGGTGGCAGTCTGGCCTGGGGGCTGATCGCCCAGCACATGGGCCTGGCACCAACGCTGATGCTGGCCGGCGCGGCGCTGCTCATCACGGCGCTGCTGGCAAAACGGCTGGCGCTGCCGGCGGGCGAAGCGGATCTGCAGCCAGCGCAGCACTGGGCTGAACCAGTGGTGAGCGATGCGGTGGATATCCGCCGTGGCGCCGTACTGATCCAGATTCGCTACCGTGTTCCCCAGGCCGATCGCGCCGCTTTCCAGCACGCCATGCACAAACTGGCGCAGGCGCGACGCCGTGACGGTGCCTATGCGTGGGGATTAATGGAGCAGACCGACGATGCCGGGGCGCTGCTGGAGTGGTTTATGGTGGAGTCATGGCAGGAGCATTTGCGTCAGCACCAGCGCGTCTCGCGCGCCGATGCTGAGTTACAGCAGGCGGTACTGCAGTTCCATCAGGGTGATGAACCCCCGCAGGTCAGCCATCATATTGCGCTGTGATCAGGCTGGCGCGTAGATGTCACTCAGGCCGGGCAGCGTCGGCAGGCGCTCGCGCCACCAGATAGCCGCGTTGCCGCAGGCGCTCTCATTCCACGCCAGATAGGCGATATCGCGCCGGCACTCGCTGTCCAGCTGGCGCGCCACCAGCGCACCGCTCGCCAGGTGCGGGCGCGCCAGGTAAAGCGGCAGATAACCACAGCCGAGCCCGGCAAGATGCGCCTGCAGTTTGGCCGGGAAATCATGCACGCTCAGCGTCTTCTGCTCATCCAGCACGCGTAAATCCATCCCGGCACCGTGGCGGGATGAATCATGCACCGTGACCGCGCGATACTGGCGAATCTGTTCGCGCAGCAGCGGTTCGGGCTCCGCCGCCAGCGGATGGTCAGGAGCGACAGCGAACACATACTCCAGCCAGCCCAGCGGCTGGCAGACAATCTCTTTGCGCGTGGCGGGTTCCTGGACCGCGCCAAAGACAATGTCCGCTTCGCCGTAGTGCAGCGCTTCCCAGCAGCCGGCCAGCACGTCCTGACGGAACTGCAGCTGGGTGTGCGGGTGCTGCTGATAAAATTCGTCAATCAGCGGCGTGAGGATGCTAAACGGCAGCGAAGCATCCACGCTGATGGTCAGCAGACTCTCCCAGCCGCTCTCCACGTAGCGCGCCTGCTGCTCCAGCTCGTTCACCGCACGCAGCAGCGTCCGCCCTTTTTCCAGCATCAGACGGCCGGTCGGCGTGAACGTGGCGCGATGGCCGGAGCGGTCGAGCAGCGTGATTTTTAAATCGCTCTCCATCTTCTGCACGGTATAGCTCAACGCCGACGCGGTTTTGAACAGTCGCGCGGCCGCAGCGGCAAAGGTGCCATGACGATCGAGCGCATCCAGAATCAGCAGCGCCTCCAGATTTAAACGCATTCCCTACCCTCCGTAAAAAAAGTTGAACGACAACGTAAAAACAATCCGTTATCAATAACTGCTGTCATTTCGTATTTTTTTCCTCATCGGCGCAAGCATTTTTAACCGCGCATTAACACGGTGGCTGAGGGCCGCTACGCTTAATTTAACGGAGAGAACAGAATGACGACCGCATCCCTGATTTTTACCAACGGTAAGTTTCACACCGTCGACCGCGCAAACCCGCTGGCCACCGCCGTAGCCATCAAAGACGGCAAGTTCCTCGCCGTAGGTAGCGAAGCGGACGTCATGCGCTTTGCCGGCAGCGACACGCAAATCATCGACGCCAAAGGGCACACTGGCATTCCCGGCCTGAACGATTCCCACCTGCATCTGATTCGCGGCGGCCTTAACTACAATCTTGAGCTGCGCTGGGAAGGCGTGCCGTCGCTAGCCGATGCGCTGCGTATGCTGCGCGATCAGGCACTGCGTACGCCGTCACCGCAGTGGGTGCGCGTGGTCGGGGGCTGGAGCGAGTTCCAGTTTGCTGAGCGCCGCATGCCGACGCTGGACGAAATCAACGCCGCCGCGCCCGATACGCCGGTCTTCATTCTGCATCTGTATGACCGCGCGCTGCTCAATCGCGCCGCGCTGAAAGTGGTGGGCTACACCAAAGAGACCCCCAACCCGCCGGGCGGCGAAATCCAGCGCGACAGCAATGGCAATCCGACCGGCATGCTGATCGCCCGTCCTAACGCCATGCTGCTGTACGCCACGCTGGCGAAAGGGCCAAAGCTGCCGCTGGAACAGCAGGTTAACTCGACGCGTCAGTTTATGCGTGAACTGAACCGCCTCGGTCTGACCAGCGCCATTGACGCCGGCGGCGGCTTCCAGAATTACCCGGACGATTACGACGTGATCGCCGAACTGCACGCGAAAAAGCAGCTGACGGTACGCATCGCCTATAACCTGTTCACCCAGCGTCCCGGCCACGAGCTGGAAGACTTTGAGAAGTGGACCGATATGCTGAAGCCGGGCCAGGGCACCAATTTCCTGCGCCACAACGGTGCCGGTGAAATGCTGGTGTTCTCGGCGGCGGACTTCGAAGATTTCCTCGAACCGCGCCCGGATCTGGCACCCGGCATGGAAGATGAGCTGGAGCGCGTGGTGCGTCACCTGGTGGAGCATCGCTGGCCGTTCCGCCTGCACGCCACCTATAACGAATCGATCAGCCGCATGCTGGATGTGTTTGAGAAGGTGAATCGCGACATTCCGTTCAATGGCCTGCACTGGTTCTTTGACCATGCGGAAACCATCACTGAAGCCAATATTGAGCGGGTAAAAGCGCTCGGCGGCGGCCTGGCGGTGCAGCATCGCATGGCTTTCCAGGGGGAATACTTTGTCGATCGCTACGGTAAAGAGGCCGCGAAGCAGACGCCGCCGGTGGCGCGCATGCTGGAGGCCGGCGTGCCGGTGGGCCTCGGTACCGATGCCACCCGCGTTGCCAGCTATAACCCGTGGACCGCACTGTACTGGCTGGTTTCAGGCCGTACCGTCGGCGGGATGCAGCTGTACGATGACAACGCACGCATCGACCGTGAAACCGCGCTGATGCTGTGGACCAAAGGCAGCGCCTGGTTCTCCAGCGAGCAGAGCGCCAAAGGTGAGATCAAAGTCGGCCAGCTGGCGGATCTGGTGCTGTTGTCGAAAGATTTCTTCAGCGTACCGGAAGAGGAGATCAAAGGCATTGAATCGGTGCTGACGCTGGTGGATGGCAATGTGGTGTATGCCGCTGGCAGCTTCACGCCGCTGGCACCGCCGCCGGTGCCGGTGTTGCCGGAGTGGTCGCCGGTGGTTACCGTGCCTGGTCACTACCGCAGCGCCCCGCCGCAGACCAGCGGCCGCGCCGCGCGGATGCCGCAGGTACACCAGTGCAGCGGCCCCTGTGGCGTGCACAGCCACGCTCATGATGTCGCGCGCCAGTCATCGGTGCCGGTGTCAGACAATAACGCGTTCTGGGGTGCGCTGGGCTGTTCCTGTTTTGCGTTTTAAGTGATAAAAGGGTGCGGGCGCTGACCCTCACCCCACCGATATATTGCCTGCCAGGCCAAAGCCCTGCTTACCGTTCTTTTTAATCTGGTACATCGCACCATCCGCCCGGGTCAGCGCGTCGTCGAAGCTGTCCCGCCGGTGTACCGGGGCGATACCGATCGAAGCACCAATCCGCGCATGACCATTGTCGACATCAAACGGCGTCAGTGCCGCATCCAGCACCGCCTGCGCCAGAATGCGCACCTTCGGGTAGTCAATCAAAAACGGCAGCAGCAGCACGAACTCATCGCCGCCAAGCCGCCCGACGATGGCCTCTGACGGCAGCAAATCGCGGATGCGCTGGCTGAGCTGAATTAGCACCTCGTCACCGCTGCGATGGCCGAGCGTGTCATTGACGTGCTTGAAGTTGTCGAGGTCGATAAACGCCACGCACAGCGGCCCGGCGCGTTGCAGCTGACTAAAATGCGCCTGCAGCGCGTGGCGGTTGGGCAACGCGGTTAACGGGTCGTGATGCGCCAGCAGGGAGAGCTGGGCTTCGTAATTCTTCTCTTTGGTCATGTCGATATGGGTGCCGGTCACTTTGAGCGGATTACCCTGCTCGTCCCACTCGCTGACGCGTCCGCGATCCAGCACCCAGGTGATTTTGCCGTTCTTGCCGATCATACGGTGCAGCGCCTCGTAATAGGGCGCGCGTCCTTCAATATGATCGTAAAAGGCGCGCAGCACCTCATCGGCATCTTCCGGATGCAGGCACTCGCGCCAGGCATCAAAGCGCGCTTTGGTCTCTTTCGCCTGAAAGCCGAGCATCGCGCCCCAGCGCCGGTTAAAAATCACCAGCTTGCCGCTGGGAATATCCAGCTGCCACAGGCATAAGCCGGTCCCGTCCAGCGCCGCGTTCAGCTTATTACGCGCGTCGTGCGCCAGGCGCTTGAGGCGCGCATTGTGCTTTTTCAGGTTCTGAATCTGCTGGCGCAGCGCTTCTTCGGACATGGTTGATCGCTGGAGAGAAAATAAGGGCTATTTTGCCTGCACGATAGATTCTGTAAATAAAACAAATGAAAAGGCGATTAGCGTCGGAAAATTGCGCCGGGTTCAGCAGGAATGGCGAAGCAACGCGGTAATTTCAGCAAACAAAACTTACACTTACTAAAAATAGCAGCGCGCTTCGCTTCGTCGCGCCGGCGAAACCTGCCTTTCACCAGGAATTTTCTCTCCTGTTTTTAAGAAATTTCTTAAGCGCGATTTAAGTCCACTTGTATTAAGTCGCTGTTGAAGGATGCCTGACGCGCAACGTGCCGTCAGAGAAGAAGCGCCGTCATGGTGGCGGCGCGCGCAACCGGTCCAGCGAGTGAAATCATCCGTGAGTAAACGCATCCTCAGCCTCCTTCTGTTACTGGGCTTTTGCCTGTCTGCCTGGGGTGCAACCACGTTAAATTTCTCGCCGCGTTATGGTCTGGTAGCACCGGAAGTCACGCTGTCGCCGCAGAGCCAGCAGTGGCTGAAACAGCACTCCGTGCTGCGCGTCGGCGTGTGGAACAACCCGCTGCCGCCCTATTCCGTGTCGTTTGAAGCCAATACCTACGAAGGACTCTCGGCCGATTATCTGGCCATCGTGGCGAAGGCGTTAAATCTGCCGGTGAAAATCAAGGTGTATAAAACCCGGCTGGAGCTGGTGGATGCGCTCAACGACGGTGAAGTCGATCTGATTCCTTACTACACGCTGGCCGCCAATCAGGATACGCAGCTGGCGCTGAGCCTGCCGTATTCACTGGCGCGCAGCGTATTAATCAGCAAACGTAACGCGACCTTCGACAGTGAGCTGAAAAATAGCCGCTATCGCCTGCTCTATTACGGTGATGCGGAACTCAAAGCGCTGCTGCACAAGCGCTATCCGCGCGCCACGCTGGCGCCGGCCGCGCCGCCGCTGTGGGCCTACACCGACACCGCGTTCAGCGAAAACACCCTGTTCTGGAGCAACAGTGCCACTCAGCGCTTTCTTTCGCATCGCGGCCTGCAGAACGTGATTGAAGCGCACAGCACGCCGTACACCAACGATGTCGACGCGCGCTTTGCCAGCAACAGTGCCAATCTGCCGCTGATCGCAGCCATTGATGAAATCCTGAAAAACATTCCGCTGCGCAACGCGGTACAGATTGCCGAAGCCTGGAGCCTGGATTATCAGTCGGTGGTGAAAAATTATCCCCTCGATCTGAGCGAACAAGAGGCGGCGTGGCTGGCAGAGCACCGGGAAATCACCGTCAACTACGATCCCTCGCACACGCCGTTTACCTTCGTTGATAACCGGCAGCGCGTGGTCGGCCTGAGCGTGGACCTGCTGAAAATGATTTCCCAGCGCACCGGCATTCGCTTTCGCTACAACCCGATTCAGGGGTTGAGCAACATGCGCGATACGCTTAATCGCCAGCGCGATGCGATTATCGCCGTCAGCGACGCCACCGCGCAGCAGGACGACAAAATCCGCTATACCCGCTCCTACATCTACTCGTCGTGGGTAGTGGTGACGCGCAAAGACAGCCCGTGGAAAAGCTTTGATGAGATGGCGGGCAAGCGCATCGGTATCTATGAGCGCGCTTACTATCGTTACGATTTACGCGAACGCTGGCCGGGCATCAACTTCGTCGAAAACGGCGTATCGATTGATTCACTCGGTCAGCTACTCGATAAGCAGCTGGATGGCTTTATCGTGCCGTACGAGTCGTCGCTGTTTCTGCTCAACAATCATTTTAATGACAGCTTCAAAGTGGCGTTTGTCGCGCCGCTACCGATGTTCCGCATGGCGATGGCGGTCAATGGCCAGGATCAGGTGCTGCTGTCGATCCTTAACAAAGCGCTGTCCGATATTCCGCAGCCGACCATGCAGTCGCTGATGGAGCGCTGGATCAAATACACGCCGCCCGCCACCAGCACCTCGTGGCAAAGCTATCGCAGCTATATATTGCGCATCGTCGCCGTGGCCGGGCTGGGCCTGCTGTTTTTCCTGTGGCGTAACCATCTGCTGAAAGCCTCGCTGGCCAAACAGCGTGAGCACGAGCGTGAAATCAGCGAGCAGCTGGCGCATATCGAAGCGCTGATGGCCGACCTGCGCAAAGCCAACGAAGTCGCGGTGCGCGCCAGCGAAGCGAAAAGCACCTTCCTGTCGCACATGAGTCATGAAATCCGCACGCCGCTGGCGGCGCTGATTGGCCTGCTGGAAATCGAGCATCTCGGCCAGAGTAATGAACAGCAGCGGCAGAAAAACATTGATGTCGCCTGGGAGTCGTCGCGTTCACTGCTCTCGCTGGTGGGCGATATTCTCGACCTGGCCAAAATCGAATCCGGGCATTTCAGCGTGCAGCTGCAGCCGATGTCGCTCAGTGAAGTGGTGCGGGATTGCGAAGCGCTGTTCCGCCAGGTGGCGCTGAACAAGGGGCTGGCGCTGAATATCGTGCTGGAGATGGAGCAGGACCAGGTGCTGTTTGACCCGGTGGCGCTGAAGCAAATTCTCTCCAATCTGGTGAGCAACGCCATCAAGTTTACTTCGTACGGCGAAGTGGAAGTGGCGCTGTATCAGGCAGAGAGCACGCGGCCGGAGTATGTGCTGGAGGTGAGCGACAGCGGGGTTGGCCTGACGGCAGAGCAGCAGCAGGCGATCTTCGAGCCGTTCATTCAGGTCGATCAGGGCAGCAACCGCGCCAGCGGCACTGGGTTAGGCCTGAATATCTGCCGCCGGCTGGCGGTGATGCTCGGCACCGAGCTGCACGTCGAGAGTGAACCGGGTGACGGCAGCGTGTTTATGCTGCGCTTCCGCGCGGAAGCGGCGAGCATTGAACATGAGCAGCCCGCCCTGCCACAGCCGGTGGAGCCAGCAAAACAGGCTGCACTGCGCATTCTGATTGTCGATGACAACGCCACCAACCGCCTGCTGCTGGCCCAGCAGCTGCGCTACGCCGGGCACCATGTACTGGTGGCGGATGGCGGTGCAGCGGCACTGGCGCTGTGGCGCGAAAATCAGCCGGACCGCGTAATTACCGACTGCAACATGCCGGAGATGGACGGCTTCGAATTCACCCGCCAGCTGCGCGCCGAAGAGAAGCGCCTGGTGCGACGCGCGGTACCGGTTTACGGCCTGACGGCGATGGCGGAGGAGCGCGTGGCTCAGCTGGCGCAGGACGCCGGCATGAACGGTTGTCTGTTTAAACCGCTGGAGCGCGCGCAGCTGCTGCAGGTGATCACCGGCGCACCGATGAACCCGACGCGCGACGATACCCTGCTGACGCTGGAGAATCTGGCGGCAAACAACCCGCAGGCGTGGCGCGACCTGGTGACCACCGCGCGCCAGCAGAACAGTTACGATCTCGCCCAGCTGACGCAGGCGGTGGCTGCGAACAATTTTGCTTCGGCGCGTCACGCCGCGCATCAGCTACTCGGCAGTGCCCGAATGCTGCGCGCCGACGCGCTGCAACATCGCTGCCGCGCCGCCGAACAGGCGGCGGAGCATGAAGATGGTGCGCTATTACAGCAGCTGCTGCCGGAGGTCGCCGGGGCGGTGGCCGAGCTGGACGCGCTGTTCCTGCGTGCCCTGGAAACACCTATTCCTGAAGAGGTGATGTAATGAAAGAGAGCGCAATCTGGCAGATTGCCGTGCTGGACGATCATCCGCTGATTGGTAAAGCCATGCAGTACCGCTTAGCGCAGGAGCCGCAGCTCGATCTGGTCGGGGCTTTTGCCCAGCGCCAGCAGCTGATGGCCTTCCTGCAGCGCCACCCGCTCGATATCCTGGTGCTGGATTACATGCTGGGTGAAGACCAGCTCGACGGGCTGCAAATGGTGAAACAGCTGCGCCTGCACTACCCGCAGCTGAAGATTCTGGTGTCGTCCGCGGTGGAGAAACCAGCGATTGTCCAGCTGTTGCTGAAAGCCGGCGTGCAGGGATTTGTCGGTAAAAGCCACGATCAGGAGGTGCTGATCGATGCCATCCATCAAATCTGTCGCGGCAAGCGTTTCCTGACGCCGGACATGATGCTGGAGCTGGATAAATTCCAGGAGAGCGATCGCGAGATGCACGACTACCTGACGCCGCGCCAGGCGGGCGACGACATCTCGCTGCTGCTGCGCGAGCTGAGCCCGCGCGAAATCGAGGTAATTCGCTGTTATCTCGACGGGTTGAGCATTACGCAGATCGCCGGTAAATACGCGCGCAGCCGCAAAACCATCAGCGGTCAGAAGCAGACCGCGCTGCGCAAACTGGGGCTGCGCTCGGATCTCGAACTGTTTAAGTACAAGCAGTATTTCACCGAGCTGGTGACCACCCAGTAAGCGACTGCGCTGCGGATAAAACCGGTTCTGTGACGCGGATCAAGGCTTAATCGCCGCGCAATGCTGCCTTCATGAATTCTAGTATGGTAGTTTAGCCATTATCATACAGACACGATGACGGTGGATGACATAATGCAGCTGACAATGCGGTGGTTTGGGCCGAAGGAAGACAAGGTTTCGCTGGAATATATTCGCCAGGTACCGGGCGTACGCGGCGTGGTGGGCGCACTCTACGATGTGCCGGTAGGCGAAACCTGGCCGCAGGAGAAGATCCAGGCGCTGGTCGATCAGGTGCACGCAGCCGGACTGACGGTTGAAGTGATTGAGAGTGTTAATATTCACGACGACATCAAGATCGGCCTGCCAAGCCGCGATCGCTATATCGCCAATTATCAGCAAAGTATCCGCAACCTGGCGGCCGCCGGGGTAAAAGTGATCTGCTACAACTTCATGCCGGTGTTTGACTGGATGAAGACGGATATGAATTACGTGCTGCCGGATGGCTCCATCACCATGGCCTTCGAGAAGCAGGGCATTGATAAAAGCCTCGACGAGGTGGTGAAAGAGGTGCTGGGCAGCGCTAACGGCTTCGCGCTGCCGGGCTGGGAGCCGGAACGGCTCGCAAAAGTTCAGGAGCTGTTTGCCAAATATCAGGACGTTGATGACGCGAAGCTGCGTGAAAACCTCGCCTATTTCCTCAAAGCGGTGATCCCGGTGTGTGAAGAGGTGGGCGTGAAGATGGCGATCCACCCGGACGATCCGCCGTATTCGATCTTCGGTCTGCCGCGCGTGGTGAAGAACCGCGACGATCTCGACTGGATCTGTAACGTCGTCGATTCTGAAGCCAACGGCATCACGTTGTGCACCGGATCGATTGCCGAGGATCCGCAGAACGATGTCTATGCCATTCTGGCCGAATTCTCGCGCCGCAAACGCATCCCGTTTGCCCACGTGCGCAACATCAAGATCATCCGCGATAAAGATTTCTACGAGTGCGCGCATCCGACGGAATATGGCTCGCTGGATATGTATAAAGTGCTGCAGTCGATGTATGACAACGGCTTTGACGGCTATATCCGTTCGGATCACGGCCGCTTTATCTGGGGTGAAACCGGGCGCCCAGGCTACGGTTTGTACGACCGCGCGCTGGGCACCACTTATCTGCTGGGCCTGTGGGAAGCGCTGAGTAAACGTTAATGGGCTACGATCTGGCGCTCACCCTTGCGGCTTTTTCAGTAACGGCACCAGCAGCGCCGCGACGAAAAATCCTGTCATGATCAGCCAGAACGCGTCGGAAAAGGCCTGGGTGCGCGCTTCACGCAGCGTCAGCGCCGCCAGCGACTGCAGCGCGGCCGTATGCGCGGCATCCGGGCTCAGGCCGCTGGCCATCAGCGCCTGAGCGCGCCCCTGCAGAAAATCACCCAGCGTCAGGCTGGCGCTGTTGAGATGATCCGCCAGCCGGCTAAAGTGCAGGTTGGTGCGGTCGTTGAGCACCGTACCGCACAGGGCAATACCAATCGCACCGCCAAGGTTGCGCATCAGATTAAACAGGCCAGACGCGAGCTTCAGGCGTGCCGGTGGCAAACTGCCCAGCGTCAGCGTCACCGTCGGTGCCACGGCAAACTGCTGCGCCATACCGCGAAATGCCTGCGGAAACAGCAGCTCCTTCGCCCCCCAGTCATGGGTAATCGGCACGAAGAAATGCATCGACAGCGCAAAACAGATCAGCCCCGCCGCCAGCAAAATACGCAGATCGACGCGGTTCGCCAGCCAGGCATACAGCGGGATCGACAGAATCTGAAACACCCCGGTGGAGAAGATCGCCAGTCCAGTCTCAAGTGCGCTGAAGCCGCGCACCTGGCTGAGAAACAGTGGCGTAAGGTAAATGGTGGCAAAGATCCCTACGCCCGCCATAAACGAGAAGTAGCAGCCGAGGCTAAAGTCGCGGTCCTTGAGCGCGCGTAAATCGACAATCGGTTTGGCATGCCGCAGTGTGCGGATCACAAACAACACGCCCGCCGCCAGCGCAATCCAGCCGGTGGTGGCAATGGTGTCATCATCAAACCAGCCCCAGCGCGGCCCCTCTTCCAGCGTATATTCCAGACAGCCGAGCGCCAGCGCCAGCAGCACGATGCTGAGATAATCCGCGCCGCGCAGCAGTTCGCGGTTGGGCGCGTCAATGTTCACCAGCAGCGGAACCGCAATGGTGATGTAAATACCGGGAATGATGTTGATAAAAAACAGCCAGTGCCAGCTGAAGTTATCGGTGATCCAGCCGCCAACGGTCGGGCCAAGCGTCGGCGCCAGCGACGCCAGCGCGCCGACGGTCGCGGCAGCAATCACCCGCTGCCGGCCCTGGAAAAAGGCGAAGGCGGTAGTGAACACCAGCGGGATCATCGAGCCACCCGCCAGCCCCTGCAGCGCACGGAACGCGATCATGCTCTGAATGTTCCACGCCCAGCCGCACAGCAGGCTCATTAGCGTAAAGCCGCAGGCCGAGGCGGCGAACAGCCAGCGCGTAGACAGCACGCTGGCCAGCCAGCCGGAGAGCGGAATAATGATGATTTCGGCGATCAGGTAGCTGGTCTGCACCCACACGGTTTCATCATCGCCCGCCGACAGGCCACCGCCAATGTCGCGCAGCGAAGCTGAGACAATCTGGATATCCAGCAGCGCGATAAACATGCCGATGCACAGGGTGGCAAAGGCGAAGACTTTCCGGCTGACCGGCATCTGCGCGGGCGCGATCGGCGCGGCGACCACGCGGCTCATTGCGCGCTGCGCTCATCGACGGTAACAGTCACCGACAGTCCCGGACGCAACAGCCCGAGCGTGGCCGCATCGCCGTCCAGCGCAATGCGCACCGGCACGCGCTGGACAATTTTGGTGAAGTTACCGGTGGCGTTTTCCGCCGGCAGAATGCTAAAGCGCGAACCGGTCGCAGGCGACAGGCTGGCGACATGCCCGCTGAAGGTGCGGCCTGGCAGCACGTCCGCGATAATCGTTGCCGTCTGGCCTGGCCGCATGTGCGCCAGCTGGCTCTCTTTAAAGTTGGCGTCAATCCACAGCCCCTGCGCCGGCACCAGCGACAGCAGCTGCGTGCCGCTGCTGACATACGAACCAGCCCAGGCGCGGCGATTGCCGATTACGCCATCAAACGGCGCGCGGATAGCGGTGTATTCCAGATTGAGCTGTGCCAGTGCCAGGTCGGCCTGCGCCTGTGCCAGCGCGGCGTGCGTCTGCTGCTCACGCGCATCCAGCACCTGCAGCTGACGTTCGGCGACCGCGCGATCGGCACGGGTTTTGCCTTCCTGCGCCAGCGCCTGATGGTAATCGGCCTGCGCATGATCGCGAATCTGCTGCGACACCGCAGCGCTGCTCACCAGCGCGTCATAGCGGCGCTGGTCGGCGGTGGTTTTCTGCGTCACCGCCTGCGCCGCCAGCAGCGCAGCACGCGCGCCGTCGATGGTGGCCAGCTGGAGCTGGCGCGTGGCGGCGATATCCTGCAGCGCCGCCTGCTGCGCGGCGACTTCGCCCGCCGCACGGTCAACCGCCGCCCGATAGTCGCGGTTATCCAGCTGCACCAGCAGGTCGCCCTTTTTAACCGCCGCATTATCCTGCACCGCCAGGGTCTGGACATAGCCGGACACTTTGGCCGAAATCGCACTGATATCTGCGCCGACGTAAGCATCATCGGTCGAAGGCATAAAGCGCGCGCTGTGCCACCAGTAATAGCCATAGCCGGCCAGCGCCACGCCGCCGCAGGCCAGCATCAGCAGCAGTGCCGCTTTTTTCCGCGTCAGGCTCATGGTTCGTTCCCGGCCACCGTCTGCGGGGCGAATTTTTGCGCCGTATCGCCTGCGCGCTTTCTCGCCAGATACTGCTGGCGATAGTGCATCATCGGGCTGGCCGCCGGGCCTGGCACCATCTGGTATTTGTCACTGGAGAGCGGCTGGCCGGTGGCGCTGTCGACCATTTGCGGCGTCACCGGGCGCTGAGTGGCGCTTTCAACCAGCTGCATCTGCCGCCCTTCCGGTGAAAAGTGGGTGCTGCCCCACTCGGCCAGCGCCAGTATTACCGTGCGAAAATCGCGGCCCGCCGCAGTGAGCTGGTACTCGTAGCGTGCCGGAGCGTCGCTGTAACACACCTTTTCCAGCAATCCATCCTCCACCAGCTCTTTCAGCCGGCGCGACAGAATATTAGGTGCCACGCCGCTGCTTTTCTGAAATTCATCAAAGCGGGTAAAGCCGGCCAGCGCATCGCGCATGATCAGCATGCTCCAGCCATCGCCGACGCGTCCAAGGCTGCGTGCGATAGGGCACGGCATATTACACAGAGGTTGGTTTTTCATGGGCCAGTTCCCGATGTGAAGTCGATGCGGGATACTGTGGCAGGGTAACTTTCATTTTGCAAGTCACTTGCAGAATGAAAGTAATAAACAGAACGTCAGCGCGCGTTCTGGCGCAGCCTCACAGCCTGTCGATCAATTCCTGCCGGTGGTCATGCAGCAGACGCAGCATTTCACGCAACAGCGGATCTTCGTTGCCCTTCTGCCACGCAATACTCAGCGGCAAGCCTTTGATCTGCTCAGGTAACGTCAGCGCGATATAGCGCACGCTGTCGCTGTTCATGGTGCGATAAGAGGCTGGTACCACCGCCAGACCGAGGCCGGCGGACACCAGGCTGAGAATGGTTTGCTTCTCTTCGGCATATTGCGCGATATGTGGCGTCAGGCCGGCCTGCTTAAACAGGCTGATGGTGAGATCGTGGCTGTGCGGCCGGGTGCGGCGGTCCGGAATGATCATGGCTTCATGCTGAAAATCCGCCACCGTCACCTGCGCTTTATCCGCCAGCGGATGCGTCAGCGGCACTGCCAGCACGCAACTTTCGCGGGTAATAAAACGCAGCGCCAGTGACGCATCCATGCGCTGCGGCGCGCGGATAATAATCATATCCAGCCAGCCGGATTTTAATTTAGGAATCAGGTTAAGGGTTTTATCTTCGATAATATGGATATCGCTCAGCGGATGACGCGGCACAAATAAATTCAGCAGTGCAGGAACTAAGCCGCGCGCGGCGCTATCGATAGCGCCAATGCGTAATGTCCGGCGTTCATCTTTTAATCCGCCTTTAAAACGCAGCGCCAGCGCATCAAACTGATCGATCAGTTTTCCCGCTTCGTCAAAAAACAGGGCTCCCTCGGCGGTTAATGAAACATTGCGCGTTGAGCGGTTTAACAGGCGCACGCCGAGATCCTCTTCCAGCAGGCGAATAAAGCGGGAAAGTGATGCAGGCATCATTTCCATACTTTGTGCCGCCCGGCCGAAATGCAGTTCTTTACCCACCGCGACAAAACAACGCAATTGATTTATATCCACATTTCCCTCACCGCACGATTATTCAAATAGTTTATATAATCCACGCCTGATGATCGCGCAATACAAACCTGCATACTGCATTCGACAACCAGAAAATAATACTACCCTACACAATCTGGAGCACTTTAATATGAACTCTCACCTCGAAAAAAGGGTGATGCGTAAAGTGACGTTACGCATTGTGCCCTTCATCATGCTGCTCTATTTCATCGCTTTTCTCGATCGCGTCAATATTGGTTTTGCCGCGTTAACCATGAATCAGGATTTAGGTTTCTCGCCCACGGTATTTGGTTTTGGCGCCGGGATCTTTTTCCTCGGCTATTTTCTGTTTGAAGTCCCGTCGAATTTAATTTTGCACAAAGTGGGCGCACGCATCTGGATCGCCCGCGTGATGATCAGCTGGGGATTGGTCTCCGGCTGCATGGCGCTGGTGCAGGGCACCACCAGCTTCTACCTCCTGCGCTTTCTGCTCGGCGTGGCGGAAGCCGGTTTCTTCCCTGGCATCATTCTCTACCTCAGCTACTGGTTCCCGGCGGCGAAGCGCGCGCAGGTTACCGCCATCTTCATGGCCGCCGCCCCGCTCTCTACCGCGCTCGGCTCGCCGGTCTCTGCGGCACTGCTGGAGATGCACGGTCTGCTGGGCTACGCCGGCTGGCAGTGGATGTTCGTATTAGAAGCGATTCCGGCGTTGCTGCTGGGCATCGTGGTGCTGTTTTTCCTCACCGACCGTCCGGCGCAGGCTAAATGGCTGAACGCAGAGGAGCGGCGCTGGCTGCAGGAGACCATGCAGGCCGAAGAGCAGGCGCGATCGACGCAGCACGGCCACAGCAGCGCCTGGCGCGGGCTGGCGGACAAGCGCGTACTGGCCCTGGCGCTGGTGTACTTCGGCACGTCGGCCGGGCTGTACACGCTGGGGATCTGGTCACCGCAAATCATCCGCAGCTTCGGCGCCTCCTCGCTGGAAATCGGCTTCCTCAATGCTTTCCCGGCGGTGATCGGCGTGATTGGCATGATCCTGTGGGCGCGTCACTCCGATCGTCGTGGCGAGCGCAGCTGGCACGTCATTGGCGCCTGTTTACTGGCTGCCGCCGGGCTGATTTATGCCGGTAACGTCAGCACGCTGCTGGCGGTGATTATTGCGCTGACGCTGGTCACGGTCGGCATCAGCGCCTCCAAGCCGCCGCTATGGAGCATGCCGACGCTGTTTCTCAGCGGGCCGGCCGCGGCCGCCGGCATCGCCACCATTAATTCCATCGGCAATCTCGGCGGTTTTGTCGGCCCGATGATGATTGGCATGATCCGCCAGCAAACCGGCAGCTACACCTGGGGACTCTATTTCGTCGCCGCGCTGCTGGCGTTGTCCGCACTCATCGTGCTGATTCTCGCCGCGCACACGCCAAAACCGCAAAGCGCCGATCTGCCTCATCCTCATACCCATTAATTGACTGGAGAAAACTATGCGTAACTACAAAATTGCCGCGATTCCGGCAGACGGTATTGGCCCGGAAGTGATTTCGGCTGGCGTTGAGGTACTGCAGGAGCTGATGCGGCACGATGAACAGCTGACGTTTGACGTGCAGACCTTTGACTGGGGCTCGGACTACTACAAACAGCACGGCGTGATGATGCCGGAAGATGGCCTGCAGACGCTGAAGCAGTTTGATGCCATCTACTTTGGCGCGGTGGGCGCGCCGGACGTGCCGGATCACATCACGCTGTGGGGGCTGCGCCTGCCGATTTGTCAGGGCTTCGATCAGTATGCCAACGTGCGGCCTACCAAAATTCTGCCGGGCGTGACCTCGCCGCTGCGCAACCGCGGACCGGGCGATCTTGACTGGGTCATCGTGCGCGAGAACTCGGAAGGGGAATACTCCGGCAACGGCGGTCGTGCGCACCGCGGCCTGCCAGAAGAGGTGGGCACTGAAGTGGCGATCTTCACCCGCGTCGGCGTGACGCGTATCATGCGCTACGCCTTTAAACTGGCGCAGTCGCGGCCGCGCAAACTGCTGACGGTGGTGACCAAATCCAATGCCCAGCGGCACGGTATGGTGATGTGGGATGAAATTGCGGCGGAAGTGGCGCAGGAGTTTCCGGATGTGCAGTGGGACAAGATGCTGGTGGATGCCATGACGCACCGCATGACGCTGCACCCGCAATCGCTGGATACCATTGTCGCCACTAACCTGCATGCGGATATTCTCTCCGACCTCGCCGGCGCGCTGGCCGGCAGTCTCGGCGTCGCGCCGACTGCCAATATCGATCCGGAGCGGCGTTTTCCGTCGATGTTCGAACCGATTCACGGCTCGGCGTTTGATATCACCGGCAAAGGCATCGCTAACCCGATCGCCACCTTCTGGACGGCGGTGCAGATGCTGGAACATCTGGGCGAACGCAACGCGGCCGCGCTGATAATGCAGGGCATTGAGCATGTATGCGCGGCGGGCATTCTGACGCCGGACGTCGGCGGCAGCGCCACCACCGCTGACGTGACACGCGCGCTGGTGCAGTTTATTGAGGTCAAATCTCAGGTGGCGGCAACCGCCTGAGTCGAAAGGCGGGGTGTTACAGCGCCGCCGCCAGCCGGTCCAGCGCCAGCAGGATGCCATAGCGCCGCGCCGGTGCTGCATCCGGCAGCGGCAGCCAGTAGTTGGCCTGGCTGGCGAGATCCAGCGCCGCCGGGCACAGCGCCATCACTGGGGTCTGCTGGATGTGAGCGTGATGCACCGCGCTGAGCACGCTGCTGTTGATGGTGTCCGGCGCGAGGATCAGCAGCAGATCGTCCGGCTGCAAACGGCTGAGCGTCAGGCGCAGCAGGTTGTCGTCCTGGATCCACGCCAGCGCCAGCCCGGCTTCACTCAACCGCTGCTGCACTTCCGCCACCAGCGGCGTGTGCTGGCCGGCGGCACCGATCAGCAACACGCTGCGTGCCTGACGCAGCGCCTGTGCCGCCTGCTCCCAGCGGCTGTCATCCAGCTGCTGCCACTGCCGGGTCAGCGCCTGATGCAGACTCACCAGCTGCGGCACCGCACCGTGGCTGGCGCTGGCCGGTTCGGCGCTGGCGCGTGCCAGCCGCATACGCAGATCGCGAATATCGTCGCAGCCGACCGAACGGGCAAAGCGGGTAATGGTCGCCGCACTGACTTCCGCCCGGCTGGCCAGTTGTTCAATGGTGGCCGAGGCCGCGAACGCGGCGTCACGCAGGATGGCGCGCGCCACCCGCTGCTCCTGCTGGCTGAGCGAAGCCTGCCGCTGACGAATCACCGTCATAAACGCACTTTCCTGCTGGCCGGCCTGGCGCACCTGGTGCAGAAAATCATCCAGATCGCGGTAGCCCGCCGAGGCAGCAAAGCGCTGGAGTACAGCCGGGCTGACACCCGCCTGCGTCGCCAGACTCTCCATGGTGGCCTGCGCGCTGGCGTGCAGGTTATCCAGAATAAATCGCGCCAGCTTTGATTCCTGCGCATCAAAACGCGCCGACTGCTGCTGCAGTTGCCAGACAATATCCATTAGCTCATCACATCCTCAGTAACGAACCCTCATGATGCATGAAAATATTTTTCATGGTGAGATTTTTTTCAGCTGAGCGCACTGAATTTTCCTGGGATTAAAGCACTCGTAACAGAAAATCATCGTGCCGATCACACCAATGAAAATTATTTTCATGGCAGTTTAATAATTAAGCTATTGATAAATAATACTTTAAATAACTTTCATCACAAAATCATCTGGCCGCAGGGTATTTACAGTGCGGCCGAGACAGGTCTTAAATGCCGGAGTCAATTCACAGGAGGATAAATTATGCGCATTGTTCTTTGCTGTGCCGCCGGCATGTCTACCAGCATGCTGGTGAATAAAATGCAGCACGCCGCACAAGCGCGCGGGCTGGCGATCAACATTCAGGCCGTCCCGGTGGCCGATTTCGAACGTATCCTGCCGGACGCAGACGTGGTGCTGCTCGGCCCGCAGGTGCAGTTTGAAGCTGCCCGCCTCACCGCCATCGCGGCCCCGCAGGGCAAGGCGGTCGCCGTTATCGACATGATGGATTACGGCATGATGCGCGGCGAACAGGTGCTGGATAAAGCGCTGGCGCTGCGCGCTTCCTGATTCTTCGTTTCCCCCAATCTGACTGATAACACACGGCGTTGCGCTGTGGGAGATTCTGCATGCCTGAAGATGACGTGATGGTGGTTCCGGAAGAGGAGATCATGCTGCTGCTGGTGCAGGCCGGTGCCGCGCGCAGCGCCGCTCTCAGCGCCCTGCGGCTGGCGCGCGCCGGCCAGTTTGAGGCGGCACAGCAGCAGCTGGCGGCGGCGCGGGAAAACGTGAGCAGCGCGCACCAGCAGCAGACGGCACTAATTAGCCTGGACGAAGGCAGCGGCCGGTTGCCGGTTACCCTGATTCTGGTTCATGCCCAGGATCACCTGATGAACGCCATGCTGATTCAGGATTTAGCGGGCGAAATCATTGAACTCTATCGCCGTACCACGGCAGGAGAAAACGATGCTTAAGATAGCAATCATTGGCGGCGGCAGCAGCTATTCGCCGGAGCTGGTGGAGGGAATCATCAACCGTTATGCGCAGCTGCCGGTAACCGAACTGGCGCTGGTGGATGTGGCGGCAGGACGCGAAAAGGTACAGATCATCGCCGATCTCACGCGCCGTATGCTGCAAAAGAACGGGCTGGAGCAGGTTAAGGTCAGCGTGCATTTCGCGCTGGATGAGGCGATTCGCGGTGCGCGCTTTGTGCTGACACAGCTGCGCGTCGGCCAGCTGGCGGCACGCGCCGCCGATGAACGGCTGGGCCTGAAGTATGGCCGTCTCGGCCAGGAAACCACCGGTGTCGGCGGCTTCGCCAAAGCGCTGCGCACCATTCCGGTGATGCTGGAGATTGCGCGCAAAGTAGAACAGCTGGCACCCGACGCCTTCATCATCAACTTCACCAATCCGGCGGGCATCGTTACCGAAGCCGTGGCGCGCTACAGCAACGCGAAGATCATCGGCCTGTGTAACGTGCCGGTGAATATGCACCATATGATCGCCGGCATGTTACAGGCGCCGTTTGACGAGGTGGCGCTGCGCTTTGCCGGGCTGAATCATCTGGTGTGGGTGCATCAGGTGCTGTGCCGCGGCGAGGACGTGACCGCCGGGGTGATCGAACAGCTGTGCGAAGGCCAGGCGCTGACCATGAATAACATCAAAGAGATGCCGTGGTCGCCGGCGTTTCTGCGCGCGCTGCAGGCGATTCCCTGCCCGTATCACCGCTACTACTGGCAAACACCGCAGATGCTGGCCGAAGAGCAGGAGAAAGCGCAGCACGGCCAGGCCGGAACGCGCGCCGAACAGGTGATGAAAGTGGAAGCCGAGCTGTTCACGCTGTATGCCGATCCGCAGCTGACGCACAAGCCGGAGCAGCTGAGTTTTCGCGGCGGCGCATATTACTCCGAAGTGGCCGTTGAGCTCATCAGCGCCATCCATAACAATAGCGGGCAAAATCTGGTGGTGAACTGCCAGAACCGTGGGGCGATTCACGGTCTGCCGGACGACGCAGTGGTGGAAGTGAACTGTGTGGTCGATGCGCAGGGCGCGCACCCGCTGGTGTTTGGCGCGCTGCCACCGCTGATGCACGGGCTGACGCAGCAGATCAAAGCCTTCGAGCGATTGACCATCGACGCGGCGGTGCACGGCGATCGCGGTGCCGCGCTGCTGGCGCTGGTCGGCAATCCGCTGGTCGGCGATGTCGCCAGCGCCGAAGCGCTGCTGGACGAAGTGCTGACGCTGAATCAACCGTGGCTGCCGCAGTTTGCGTGATATCCCTGTCGCAAACCGCACCCAGGCCGTCGCGGCGCGCTTCATCGCGCAATAAATTGCGCCGCGACGGCCGGGTGCAGGTATCCGCTGCCGCGCCGAAATGACACGCATTGACCTGTTAATTTGTTGCGCCATTGTGCCCGAGGAGGCCCTATGTCCAACCGTAATATCATCGAACGTTATGTGCTGCCCGCCGCGCTCAAGGTGGCCGGGCAGAAGCATGTGCTGTCCGTGCGGGACGGCATCATTCTCAACATGCCGTTCATGCTGATCGGCAGCTTTTTTCTGATCTTCGCCTACCTGCCGATCCCGGCGTGGGGCCATCTGATGGCCGACCTGTTCGGCGACAGCTGGCGCAATAAACTGCTCTATCCGGTGCGTGCCACCTACGACATCATGGCGCTGATCTCCAGCTTCGGCATCGCTTACAGGCTGGCGGAGAAATATCGCACGCTCGACCCGCTGACCAGCGGCGCGATGGCGCTGGTGGCGTTTGTGATGACCATTCCGCAGCAGACGCTGTTCGCCCCGGTTGAAGGCGCGCCCGCGCAGCTGGTCACCGGCGTGCTGCCGATTTCGCTGATCGGCAGTCAGGGCCTGTTCGTGGCGATTGTGATTGCGCTGCTCTCCACCGAAATCTACCGCTTTGTGCACAGCCGTAACCTGGTGATCAAGATGCCGGAAGGCGTGCCGCCGGCGGTGGCGAAATCGTTCCTCGCGCTGGTTCCCGGCTTCTGCGTGCTGGCCGTGGTGCTGCTGCTGCGCCTGGCCGTTGAAGCCTCACCGTTCCACGACATCAACAACCTGATTGCCACGGTGATTGGTTTGCCGATGCACCACGTCGGCGGCACGCTGCCGGGGATGATTTTCTCGGTGCTGCTGATTGGCATTCTTTGGACGCTCGGCCTGCACGGCGATGCCATCGTACTGGTGTTCATTCAGCCGGTATGGCTGTCGAACATGAGTGAAAACCTCGAAGCCTTTCAGCATAATCAGCCGATTCCGCACATCTTTACCCAGCAGTTTTACGATTTATGGATTGCGCCCGGCGGCACCGGCGCGCTGCTTGGGCTGGTGATCTTTATGCTGATCCGCGCACGCAGCCGCCAGATGAAACAGCTGGGGAAAATCGCTGCGCCGGCGGCGCTGTTCAACATCAGCGAGCCGCTGGTGTTCGGCATTCCGCTGGTGATGAACCCGTACCTGTTCCTGCCGTTTATCCTGACGCCAGTGCTGCTGGTGATTGTTTCGTGGGCGGCAATGAGCAGCGGTCTGGTGGCGCCGCCAGCCGGCATCGCCCTGCCCTTTACCACGCCGATCTTCGTCAGCGGCTATCTCGCCACCGGCGGCCATATCTCCGGCACGGTGTTGCAGGTGGTCAACCTGACGATTTCGCTGGTGGTCTACTATCCATTTTTCCGCGTGTGGGATCGCCTGAAGCTGCGCGAAGAGCAGCAGAATGAACAGCAGGCGAAGGCCGCCAGCAGTAGTGCCGTCGTGCCTTCCTGAACCACTTCCTCTGCCGGGTGCGCTCTGCTGCGCACCCGGCCGCATCCTTCCACTTTTTGCAATAATGACTTCGCAGATCTGGCTATTCTGCCAGCAATACGGCTGTGCGAACCTTAGGCCACGGCTCGGGATCACCCCGGCCACTACCTGAGGAATCGCATGATGAAACTGTACAATTTAGCGCTCTCCGGCCACGCTCACCGCGCACTGCTGGCGCTGTCACTGCTCGGCATAGCGCATGAAACGGTCGAAGTCGACCTGCCTGGCGGCGAACATAAAACCCCGGCGTTTCTCGCCATCAACCCGTTCGGTCAGGTGCCGGTGCTGGAAGACGAAGGCGTTTACATCGCGGATTCCAACGCCATTCTGGTGTACCTGGCGAAGAAATTTAACCGCAGTGACTGGCTGCCGGAAGATGCGCTGGGTGCCGCCCAGGTGCAGCGCTGGCTGTCGGTAGCGGCCGGTGAACTGGCTTACGGCCCCGCGGCGGCGCGCCTGATTACCGTATTTGGCGCCAAATTTAATGCTGAAGAGGTGCTGGCGCGCGCGCATCTGATTCTTTCACGGCTGGAAAGCCATCTCAGCCAGCGTGAGTGGCTGGTGGGCGACCATCCCACCATTGCTGACATCGCTTTATATAGCTACCTGGCCGGTGCCCCGGAAGGCAATGTCGAGATGTCCGGTTACCCTGCGGTGAACCAGCTGCTGCGTCGGATTGAAGCGCTGCCCGGCTTTGTGCCTTTTCCGCAGACCGCCGCCGGCCTGCGCGCCTGACAGGAGCCAGCATCATGGGCGAGAAACTGATTACGCTGCCGGTATGGCATGACGGTGAAATTGCGCTGCAGCAGCAGGCGGGGGTGGCGGAACGTATGGCCGATGTCGGGCAGCGCGTGATTCGCGATTACATGCCCGATCAGCATCGTGACTTTTACGCGCAGCTGCCGTTTATCGTTGCCGGCAGCGTTGATGCACAGGGTGATGCCTGGGCCACGCTGCTGGAAGGCCAGCCCGGTTTTATCTTCTCGCCCAACGCCACCACGCTGGATATCGCGGCCCGCCCTGACGCCAGCGATCCGGCGGCCGCCGGGATGACCGATGGCGCACCGGTGGGCCTGCTCGGCATCGAGCTGCACACGCGGCGGCGCAACCGCATGAATGGCGTGCTGACGGCGATTGGCGGCGGCCTGCGCGTGCAGGTTGACCAGAGCTTCGGCAACTGCCCGCGCTATATTCAGCTGCGCGATTTCCGCTTCGACCATGCGCCCGGCAGGGCTTATCAGGGCGAAGTTGAGACGCTCAGCGCGCTGGATGACGCCGCGCGCGCCGCCATCCGGCAGGCAGATACGTTTTATGTCACCACCTATGCCGACCAGGCGCGCCGGCAGGTGGACGTTTCGCATCGCGGCGGCAAAGCCGGTTTTGTGCGCATCGCTGCCGATGATGTGCTGACCATTCCGGACTTCAACGGCAACCTGTTCTTCTCCACCCTCGGCAATATCGTGCTCAACGGCAAGGCCGGGCTGCTGTTTATCGACTACGCCAGCGGCGATGTATTACAAATGAGCGGCGATGCCACGGTGATAACCGATTCCGCCGAAATCGTGGCCTTTCAGGGTGCCGAGCGGCTGTGGCGCTTTAGCGCGCGCCGCATCGTGCGCCGGCGCGCGGCCCTCGCCCTGCGCTGGGCCGATCAGCCAGACGGCGTATCGCCCGCCTCGCTGATGACCGGTGACTGGCCGTCCGCCAGCAAACGCCTGCAGGCGCAGCAGCTGGCGGCGCAGTGGCGACCATTCCGCATCACGCGGATCGTCGAGGAGAGCGCGCAGATTCGCTCGTTTCATCTTATGCCGGATGATGGCGCTGGCGTGCTGCCGCATCTGGCGGGCCAGCATCTGCCGATCCGCCTGACGCTGCCGGGCAGCACTAAACCACTGATTCGGCAATATACGTTGTCAGTTGCGCCGTCGGATGGTTATTACCGCATCAGCGTGAAGCGTGAAGGTGCCGTATCACAGTATCTGCACGATGCTCTGCGCGTCGGCGATCGGCTGGAGGTGCGCGCACCGGCCGGTGACTTCACTATTGATGCACACGAAACGCGGCCAGCGGTGCTGCTGGCAGCGGGCGTCGGCATCACGCCGCTGCTGGCGATGCTGCGTCACCTGATTTATGAAGGCCGACGCAAACGCCGGATGCGCCCGGTGTATTTGCTGCAGTCGGCGCGTAACCTGGCCGAACGCCCGTTTGCGCGTGAGATCGATGCGCTGCTGGCAGCCAGCGAAGGTGCGTTGAAACTGGTGCGGGTGCTGAGCCAGCCGGGTGCAGCCGAAGCGGGCGTGGATTACGACGTTGCCGGACGCATCGATATGGCGCTGCTGTCGCAGGTGCTGCCCTTCAACGATTACGACTTCTATCTGTGCGGCCCGCCGTCATTTACCCAGGCAATGTATGACGGACTGCGCGGCCTGAATATTGCCGACGCGCGTATTCACGCCGAAGCGTTTGGTCCGTCGTCGCTGCAGCGTCAGCAGGAGGATGCGCCAGCGCCCGCCGCGCTGCCGCCGGTGGCGACCGAAGCGGTGCCGGTGGTGTTTACAGAGTCGCTGAAAGAAGCGCGCTGGACGCCGCAGTCCGGCACGCTACTGGAGCTGGCCGAAGCGCGCGGCCTGAGCCCGGCTTACAGCTGTCGCGCCGGACATTGCGGCAGCTGTAAGACAAAACTGGTGAAAGGTGCGGTGACTTACCCTTCCCGGCCAGACATCACGCTGGCGCAGGATGAGGTGCTGCTCTGCTGCGCGGTGCCGGCGCAAGTCGAAGACGGGGACGCGGCAGTGCAGCTGGCGTTGTGAGGTGAGTGCCCTCGGGGTATGCATTCAAACTGGCTACGGGTACGAACGGCACTTAACTCACGCTTCCGCAAGACTTTACCAATGATTGCTATGCGCTAGCGCTTTACCTTTAGAAACAACAGGATCAGGGACAAACTAAAGAAGAAGACGCGCTTCGCGATGTTGAATGGCTGGGCAGCAGCACCTCCTTGAACGGCAGCGGCTATTATGATCAGCTGCAATCCAAGACACCGCACACCTCATTCTGGTGGAACGAAAGCCGCGACAGCGGCAGACCAGACTCCGGTCGCGGTGGTTATCCAACCTGCCGCGAATGGTGGTCAAGCGGCGATACCGGCCTTGAGGCGCGAGTGGTCGATCAGGCATCGCAGGGAATGTGGCTATGTATGTCAGCAGCATTAAAAATGATGGGCAAAGATAACGCTGAACATAAAGAGAGCATTGTTCGCCGCCTGGTGAGCCCGGAGAGTTTGACCGTTTCTGAGAATGGTCGAACCTAAGCCGGTTATGGCGGAAATGTTGATTTCACGCTGGATAACACCGCCAGCCGCATTGGCGGTATTACGGGAATGTCATTGGATAAGTTTGGCTGCGTTCCCAGCGTTTGATGCTATGCGCCAGGCATTACCGATGGTGCAGGCATTATTGTTGATGGCGATATATGTGATGCTTCCATTGATATTGGCGTTCGGCAGTTATGAGTTCAAAACCGTTATTACTGTCAGCTTTGTGGTGTTCGCGCTTAATTTTCTGACGTTCTGGTGGGAACTGGCGCGTTGGCTGGACAGCTGGTTGATGGAAGCGCTTTATAGTTCTGATACGCATAGCCGCAGGAATGCTGCTGGGTTCCAGAACAGCTCTGATGATTTTATTATGAACTTTGTTATGGGGCGATGTTTATTGTGCTGACCGCGTTGTGGATGGCGGCGTTTGGCTGGGCTGGGATCAGAGTTGGCCTTTTTGTGGGGCGTGCTGATGTTTATCTTCAACTACATTC
>NZ_JASEWO010000425.1:0-504 GCF_030024295.1 Pantoea sp. Pa-EAmG | reverse complement strand
TCTTCAAACACCGGCAGAACCGATTTGCGCGATACCGACGTCCAGCAGCCAAACACCACCGCCACCTTGTCCTGGCTCAGCAGCTGCCGGGCTTTCTCCGCGAACAGCGGCCAGTTAGAGGCCGGGTCAACCACCACGGGCTCCAGTTTTTTACCCAGCACCCCGCCTTTGGCGTTGATCTCATCAATCGTCATCAGGGCCACATCTTTCAGGGGCGTTTCCGAGATCGCCATCGTGCCGGACAGCGAGTGCATGATCCCGACTTTAATCGTATCCGCGGCCTGCGCGCCAAAACTCATTCCCATGGCGACAACCGAGGCAGACAGGGCAAAGGCTTTTACAAAGGTACGACGGTGCATATTTTCACTCCTGAAAGAAAGCTGTGCGAAAGCGTCCGTTACCGCAGAACGCAGAAAAAGGTGACGTCAGCTTAACGAGAGCAAAAAGGATGCCAGGATGAAAGCGTTGGGTTTACGGCGGGGCGAGCGGGTTGCAGAGCCGGAA
>NZ_JASEWO010000424.1:0-504 GCF_030024295.1 Pantoea sp. Pa-EAmG | reverse complement strand
CGATTGCTGGCCTAGATGAATGACTGTCCACGACAGAACCCGGCTTATCGGTCAGCTTCAACTTCTTCTAAAACAATACGTTGGTGTATCTCAGGCGCTCATAAGCAGAAATGAGATACAGAATGGGATACACCAACGGTTGCACCATCCCTCATACGCTCCGCCGAAACGACATTTACTATGTCTACTTTTGCTTTACTGAACGTCAGTTTTTTCGTTGTTCTTTAGGCACTGACAGCCCTCGTCGTTGCCGGTTTATCATTTCTCGCCTTAGCCCGTACATATCGCTCTTCAGACTGGGTAGGATAGGGCGCGGACAACTTCTCAAAATAATAAAAACGATGAAAAAAATAACGACGCAGGACATTGATTTATTCGTAGCGGGTATTAACGCCGAGATCTTGCAGTATGTGGAAGATATTCCGGGCGAAGCACGTACTGAACGGTTAAACAATGAAGAACCTATGCCGATACAGGCTATTTATAATTTTACAACCAACTTTG
>NZ_JASEWO010000231.1:0-5764 GCF_030024295.1 Pantoea sp. Pa-EAmG | reverse complement strand
ACAGATTTTGAAAAACTTGTACAACTTAGCCAGAACATTTTTCTGACAATTTAATGTTAACGGGAGTCACTTATGCGCCAGAACGGATACACTCCGAACTCAGTCGAGGCGATTGCCAACTATTTTAGCAAAGCCACGCTGCCTTCGCAGCAGGAGACGCTGGGCCAGGTCGTGGTCGAAATCCTGCGTGAAGGCCGTAATCTGAACCGTAAATCGCTGTGTACTAAGCTGCTGCGTCGTCTGGAGCTCGCTTCTACCACGGAAGAAGAGCACCATTATCACCAGCTGATTGGCCTGCTATTTGAACGCGAGAGCTGAGAGCGAAGCGAAAGCGTCCAGGTTGTACACACGAAAACGCCATTCTGATAACGTATCACTGCATGTATGACTTGTGACGGGCTGTATCGCGCCGCAGGATAGCGGCGCTGTTTTTCTGTCGCGTTCCCGGTCGGGGCAGGCAGCATGCAGAGATTTATTATGATATGAACAGAAGCGAACACCAGACTCTTATTGATGAGATCATCGGCGAAGCGGCGTTAACGCTGCTGCAGCGCTCCGGGCCGGTCACCACCCAGGCGTTGCTTGATGAGCTCCACATTATGCAGCAGCAGGCCAGCGATGATGCGCAGGCGGCTGCGATTCGCACGGCAATCGATGAAGTCCGGTCGAGCATGACGGCTGGACAAAAGCGGCGTGGCGAACAATCGGATCGCGATAATGTGCATCCGCTGTTTGGCCACAACGGTCAGGGTGGCGGCAGCCGCAAGCACTGACTGACAGTTAAATTATAATCTGACTGTATTGCTCACAGTACGGGAAAAGAACGATGTCGGAGAATCACTCTCTCTATTCTGCGCTGCCGGACACGGAACTGGCGGCGCATTTTCGCGATGCCGGAGTGGCATTGAGTGAAGAAGCCGCGGTACTGAATGATGTCATTCGTAGCGTGCTGGCCAGCGAAGGCCGCGTCAGTAACAAATCCATCATTCTTTGTCTGATTATGGCGCTGGAAGCGACACAGGATGAAGCGCAGGCAAGTGTGCTGCGCAGAACGCTGGAAATAGTGGTGGGTTATACGCCAGACGACGCCTGACGCAGAGGTCCCCGCGCAGGCGGGGATCGGTTCAGTGCATAAGATCTGCCAGTAGCCTTATTGCGGCATCGCAGCGATGCCGGAAATCCTCATCACGCGCGTCTGCTTTCATCGTATGCAGCACCTGCGTCACGTCATGTATCCTGAACACGCTACCTTCCCTGATAAATTCCGTCACCGCGCTGCCTATCAGCGCATACAGATCCGGTGCAGGACGGTTAACTTGTTTCACGTCACCTCCGGGACTTGTATATCCGTACAGTGTTACACAGATGATAACAACCCAACACCTTTTTCTGCTGTGAGTGAAAATGGCACAGGTTATTCGTCAGACAGATTGCCAGGTGTTATCACGCTGCGCGAATAGTAATACGCTGCTGAAGCAGATTCATGCAACTAAAAAATGGTTGAGCATACCGATAACTCTATTTTAACGCTGCGCTTATTGCGCCCGGAACATTCACCGACACGCTGCGCGGCGGGCGGGAATTATCGCGCCTGCTGCGACCGAGATTAAATTTATGCAGCCAGCTGCGATACTGTCTGATTAATTCCTGTGCATTTTTTTCATCACTGGCGCGACAAATAAACAGCTGGCTCATGGTCTGGTGCTCAGCCGCCGTGGCGTAGATCTCGCAGGTCATCTCGCGTTGCTGCAGTTCAATCGCCGTAAAATGTAACTGCGGCCACTGCTGCAGTCGGTTAGCGAACATTTTGTAGTCCATTTTAGGATCCTTTTATTTTTCTATTTTCTACTGGTATTACCTGTAGAAGGCACAATAGACCAAAAGTGAAAAAGCGCCAGTTTTGCGGGTCACGACCCATTAAATAGTGCACAAAATGGAAAAAATATTTACGTGTACAGCTTTTACCGCTGCGCTTATATTTTCGTGAAAGATTGAATAAGCGCAGCGGTTAATAGCAACAGTGCAGAAATACCGTCTGGCTCGCAGCATCGCCTATCCTCTATTAGGGTTAACTGATGGCTAACCAAAGGAGAAGAGGCATGACCAATCCGAGTGCCGCCGACGAACTGGCGCTGATCGATCGCTACTGGCGCGCCGCCAATTATCTGTCCGTCGGGCAAATCTACCTGATGGCCAACCCGCTGTTACGCGAACCACTGCAGCCCGGGCATATCAAGCCACGTCTGCTCGGCCACTGGGGTACCACGCCCGGCCTGAACTTTATCTATGCGCACCTCAACCGCATCATCCGCCAGCGCGAGGTGGATCTGCTGTACGTCTGCGGCCCGGGGCACGGCGGGCCGGGGATGGTGGCGAACAGCTGGCTCGAAGGCAGTTACAGCGAGATCTATCCGCACGTCAGTGAAGATGCCGCCGGTATGCAGCGGCTGTTTAAGCAGTTTTCGTTTCCCGGAGGCATTCCCAGCCATGCGGCACCAGAAACGCCGGGCTCGATTAATGAAGGCGGCGAGCTGGGCTATTCGCTGTCGCATGCGTTTGGCGCGGTTTTCGATCATCCGCAGCTGATCGTACCCTGCGTGATTGGTGACGGCGAAGCCGAAACCGGGCCGCTTGCCGCCAGCTGGCACGGCATCAAATTCCTCAATCCGCAGCGTGATGGTGCGGTGCTACCCATTCTGCATCTGAACGGCTACAAAATTGCCAACCCGACGCTGCTGGGGCGCAGCAGTGATGACGATCTGCAGCAGCTGTTCAGCGGTTACGGTTATGAGCCGCTGTTTGTCTGCGGGCACGAGCCGGCCGACATGCATCAGCAGATGGCGGCAGCGCTGGATAACGCGTTTGATAAAATTGCCGCTTATCAGCAGCAGGCGCGTAGCGGCCAGGCAGAGCAGGCGATCCCGCGCTGGCCGATGATTGTGCTGCGCAGCCCGAAGGGCTGGACCGGCCCGAAAGAGGTGGACGGTAAAAAGGTGGAAGATTTCTGGCGTGCGCATCAGGTGCCGGTGGCGGCGTGTCGCGAAGACGCGTCGCATCGGCAGGTGTTAGAGCAGTGGCTGCGCAGCTATCAGCCGGAGGATCTGTTTGACGAGGCGGGTAAACTCAGGCCGGAACTGCGTGCGCTGGCGCCGCAGGGGGATAAACGCATGAGCGCCTCGCCCTATGCCAACGGTGGCCGGCTGCGACGCACGCTCAACACGCCGGACATCCGCGAGTTTGCGCTCGACACCGGCGCGCCGGGCAGCCAGCGCGGCGAAGCCACTAAACAGTTCGGCCACTACCTCAGCGCGATTTTTCAGCGCAACGCCGATAACTTCCGTCTGTTCGGGCCAGATGAGACCGCATCGAATCGCCTGACGCCGGTCTTTGACGTCACCAGCCGCAGCTGGATGGCGGACATCGAACCGTATGATGAGCAGCTGGCGCGTTACGGCCGGGTAATGGAAATTCTCAGCGAGCACCAGTGTCAGGGCTGGCTGGAGGGCTATCTGCTGACCGGACGACACGGGCTGTTTAACTGTTATGAAGCCTTTATCCATATTGTCGACTCGATGTTTAACCAGCACGCCAAATGGCTAAAGGTGGCGCGCAAACTGGGCTGGCGCCAGCCGATCTCGTCGCTCAACTATCTGTTGTCTTCACATGTCTGGCGTCAGGATCACAACGGTTACAGCCATCAGGATCCCGGTTTTATCGATCACGTGGCGAATAAAAAGGCGGATATCGTGCGCATCTATCTGCCGCCGGACGCAAACACCCTGCTGTGGGTGGGCGATCACTGTCTGCGCACCTGGGATCGCATCAACGTGATTGTCGCCGGCAAGCAGCCGTCACCGCAGTGGCTGGACATCGACAGCGCCATTGCCCACTGCGAGGCGGGTATGGGCGAATGGCGCTGGGCGAGCGATGACGGCGAGCCGGATGTGGTGATGGCCTGCGCCGGCGATGTGCCCACCATGGAGACGCTGGCGGCGGTGGATCTGCTGCGAAACTATCTGCCCGCGCTGCGCATTCGCGTGGTCAACGTGGTGGATCTGCTGGCACTGCAGACGCAGCAGCAGCACCCGCACGGCAAGTCGGAAGAGGATTTCGATGCGCTGTTTACCCGCGACAAACCGGTGATTTTCGCCTTTCATGGCTATCCCAGCCTGATTCATCGTCTGACTTATCAGCGCAGCAATCACGCCAATTTCCACGTGCACGGATTTAACGAAGAGGGCACCACCACCACGCCGTTTGATATGACGGTGCTCAACGAACTGGACCGCTATCATCTGGCGCAGGCGGCGATTTTGCATGTGCCGGGCCTGGCCGATCGCCATCCTGAATTGCTCGACGACCTGCAGCAGCGCATCGCGGAGCACCATCGCTATGTGCGCGAATACGGTGAAGACGTGCCGGAAGTACGTAACTGGCTGTGGCCGGGCTAACCCGACCCGGGCGCGAAAAAAAACCGCCTGAAAAGGCGGTTTATGGTTTATTCGGCCTGTTTATCCCCGGATTCAGGCGCGCTGGTTTCGTCATCTTTCGGCTTCTGGTCGGGGCTGTTTTTACGCGGATCGTAATCCGGCTGGTCGCCGTGAACGGGACGATCGGTCATTGTATACTCCTTAACGGTTACCATGTGAACCCGCGCCACCGTTGCCAGCTGCGCGGATGTAAAGGGTGGCTGCGCGGCTCAGCCCGGAACATTCTGCCGCTTCTCTGTGTGCTGATGTTTCCCCATAGCCAGTGCGCTGGCGCTGGCCGGATCGAACAGCGACAGGCTTTCAATCTGGTCGACCATCAGCACCTTACGGAACTCCAGCGCGCTTTTGGGTTTGGAGACAAAGCTAATCTCGTGCTGGTGATACCAGCGACTGTAGTTATGCTCAATCGCCAGATTCAGCGTGCGCGAATCGCGGTAGCCGCTGAGCATCGGAATCAGCACGATATTGGCGGTGCTGGGATATTCAAAGGTGGCAGCGTGAATCATGCCGATGTAGATACGGCGCGATTTCAGCGTGACCCATGCCAGTTCGCCTTCTTCCATGCAGTGCAGCAGCAGTTGTTCAATACCGTTAGAGCGGGACAGGCGCTGATATAGTTCTTTGCGACTGCCGGCGGTCAGCCGCGCGCTGCCGGAATTGGAACGATACACACAAAACAGCACGGCAAACGCCAGCATGATCACCACCGGTGCCTGAATGCCGAGAAAACTCCATGTCCTGAAATCGACGTGCCAGCGCGCATGGAGATCGGCAGACAGCGCCAGGCTGTTATTGATGGCCGAGGCCGCCAGCAGTAGCAGCCAGACCAGGCCGGTGGCGACCACGCCCTGAACGACAAAAATGCAGCCGTACAGCGCAATAAGAAAATAGACGTCCCAGCCAAAGGAGCGTTTTATTTTCAGGCGGCTGGACATATCGCGACTGGTGTACCAGTAGCCGCAGACCATCAGCACCATAAATATCGCGGTTCCCATCAGATATCCTTTAAGCGCTTAATATGATCGGCGAAGTCCTGCTGTACCTGCGGACTGAGGGGATTAACCGAAGCGTTACCGTCTTCGTCAATAATAATCCGGTCACCTTCCTGAATGGATTCACGAATCTCCTGGCGGCTCATCACCTGCAGTAATGATTCCGGACTGGAAAAAAGAGAGGTAAAATAGCGCAATATCACGTCAGGCTGTTCCTGTAAGGCAATAAATAGTTAATTGATCATATAACGTTTTCTGCCAGATTCAGGCGGTTTCAGAGTT
>NZ_JASEWO010000034.1:0-32459 GCF_030024295.1 Pantoea sp. Pa-EAmG | reverse complement strand
CGCGTGGCTTCCAGTCAGAGGTAAAACAACTTCTGCACCTGATGATCCATTCCCTCTATTCAAACAAAGAGATTTTCCTGCGTGAACTGATCTCCAACGCCTCCGATGCGGCTGACAAGCTGCGCTTCCGCGCACTGTCGACGCCGGATCTGTACGAAGGCGATGGCGACCTGCGCGTGCGTATCTCGGTCGACAAGGAAAAACGCACGCTGACGCTGAGCGATAACGGCATCGGTATGCGCCGTGATGAGGTGATTGAAAACCTCGGTACCATCGCGAAATCCGGTACCAAAGCGTTTCTGGAATCGATGGGTTCCGATCAGGCAAAAGACAGCCAGCTGATCGGCCAGTTCGGCGTCGGTTTCTACTCGGCGTTTATCGTGGCTGACAAAGTGACGGTACGCACCCGTGCTGCGGGCGCCAAAGCCGACGAAGGTGTGTTCTGGGAATCCGCCGGCGAAGGCGAGTATACGCTGGCGGAGATTGAGAAAGCCGATCGCGGCACCGAAATTACGCTGCACTTCCGTGAAGGCGAAGATGACTTCCTCGACGCGTGGCGCGTGCGCAACGTGATCAGCAAATATTCCGATCACATCGCGCTGCCGGTGGAGATCGAGACCAAAGACGAAGAGAACGATACCGTCACCTGGGAGAAGATCAACAAAGCCCAGGCGCTGTGGACGCGCAACAAAGGCGAAATCAGCGACGAAGAGTACAACGAGTTCTACAAACACATCGCCCATGATTTCAGCGATCCGGCCATCTGGAGTCACAACCGCGTCGAAGGTAAGCAGGAGTACACCAGCCTGCTGTACATCCCGTCGCGTGCGCCGTTCGACATGTGGAACCGCGACAGCAAGCACGGTCTGAAACTGTACGTGCAGCGCGTCTTCATCATGGATGACGCGGAACAGTTCATGCCCAACTACCTGCGCTTTGTGCGTGGCCTGATAGATTCCAGCGATCTGCCGCTCAACGTTTCCCGTGAGATCCTGCAGGACAGCCGCGTCACGCAGAGCCTGCGCGCCGCGCTGACCAAACGCAGCCTGCAGATGCTGGAAAAACTGGCCAAAGACGACGCAGAGAAATATCAGCAGTTCTGGAAAGAGTTCGGTCTGGTGCTGAAAGAGGGCCCGGCGGAAGATCATGCCAACCAGGAGGCGATTGCTAAACTGCTGCGTTTCGCCACCACCCAGAGCGAAGGTGCGGCGCAGACCGTTTCGCTGGACGATTACGTTAGCCGCATGGTTGAAGGGCAGGAGAAGATTTACTACATCACTGCCGACAGCTATGCCGCCGCGAAAAGCAGCCCGCATCTGGAACTGTTCCGTAAGAAAGGCATCGAGGTCCTGCTGCTCTCCGATCGTATCGACGAGTGGATGATGAGCTACCTGACGGAGTTCGATGGCAAAGCATTCCAGTCGGTGAGCAAAGCGGATGAGTCGCTGAGCAAGCTGGCGGACGAAGAGACGGAAGCGCAGAAGGAAGCGGAAAAAGCGCTGGAGCCGTTCGTCGATCGCGTGAAAACCCTGCTGGGCGAGCGTGTCAAAGAGGTGCGCCTGACCCATCGCCTCACCGACACGCCAGCGATTGTCACCACCGACGCCAACGAAATGACCACGCAGATGGCGAAGCTGTTCGCCGCAGCCGGTCAGGACGTGCCGGAAGTGAAGTACATCTTTGAGATCAATCCGGAGCATACGCTGGTGAAACGCGTGGCTGATACCCAGGATGAAGCGCGCTTTGCGGAGTGGGTTGAACTGCTGCTGGATCAGGCGCTGCTGGCCGAGCGCGGCACGCTGGACGATCCTAACCAGTTTATCCGCCGCATGAATCAGTTGCTGACGGCGTAACGCGGTGCGGTAATCGGAACGGTCGGCATGAATGCCGACCCTACAGGTTACCTGGCACCGATTCGACAACTGTCCACTCTCTGTAGGGTCGTCATTAATGACGACCTAAAAAAATCACATATTCGTAGGGTCGTCATTAATGACGACCTTTTTTTATTTATGCCGCCCTTGCTTACTTCAGCGCTTCATCCCGCAGCCAATCCCGGAACAACGTAATCTCCGCATCGTGCTGGCGTGACCGCTTGGTCATCATCCAGGTGGCACGGTCGGCGCGCACAAACCCCAGCGGCGCAATCAGCGTGCCGTCGTTCAGCTCCTGACGCACCAGCAGGCGCGGTGCCACAATCACGCCCAGTCCGTTTCTCGCGGCCTGAATCGCCAGCGTCAGATTATCGAAATGTTTGCCCAGCCAAAAATTACCGCGCACGCCGCTGATCTTCGCCCATTCGGCCCAGGCCTGCAGGCGGGTATCGGCGTGCAAAAGCGGCAGCGACGCCAGATCCTGCTCGCTGTGAAAACGCGCCGCGTACTGTGGGGCGCACAGCGGGCCGACGTAATCATCGCTGATGAGCGAGGCATCTATGTCGTCGTCCGGCGCCTGTTCATAACTGAGGATCAGCACATCGGTGTGTTCGCTGCGCAGCTGAGCAATATCGCCCTGCGGCTGAAATTGCACTTCAATATCGGGATAGCGCTGGTAAAAGCTGCTGATGCGCGGAATCAGCCACTGGGATAAAAAACTCGGGGTACAGGCGACGCTCAGATGATTGCGCATCCCGGTGCGAATACTTACGCAGGTGGTAGAGAGTTCGCTAAAGGCTTTCTGGCAGCTCACCAGCAGACGTTCGCCGTGAGAGGTTAAGCGCACGCGCCCGTTAGTGCGGATGAACAGAGGCTTGCCCATCCAGCTCTCCAGCTGGCGAATCTGATGGCTGATGGCGCTGTGGGTGACATGGAGACATTCGGCCGCGACGCTAAAGCTGCAATGCAGCGCCGCCTGATGAAAATAGTGCAGTGCACGTAACGACGGAAGCGCGGTCATACTCATCCCCTGTGTAAAAACCTAACAGGGATTGTCAGTTTATATCATTTTAATGTCCAGCCGCATTAACCTAACCTTTCCTGCTTAATCTGGCGGGTTGACGGACCGGCTTCGCTGTGTACAGCAGCGACGATGTCCGCTGCCAGCGCCAGCTTCACACAGCAGAATAATACAGAGAAATGTCACGTGATGACTTCACAACAGGCTACTGCCAGGGCGGCGGCGCGCGATCGGCTGCGCGGCTTGCTGTCCCGTCACTATCGGCTGGAAAATTACGATCTGTTTTTTGCCCCCTCACTGCACATCGCGCGCGTGCTGCTCTCGCAACTGTTTCTGCGCCAGGAGCAGGCGCGCAATCAGACGCGCTACGCCGCGCAATATCCGGTCAGCGAACTCAGCGTGCTGCCGGCCCTGCCGATGATGGCGGGCAATATCGCGCTGGTCGATCACGTCGATATGCAGCAGGGCCGGGTGCGCAATCTGAGTGCCTGCCAGAGCCAGGGCGTGACGCACGCGTCCGGCTCCTTCGCCAGCGTGTTGCATAAACGACTTATCAGCGAGGCGCGACTGTTTGTCACCCAGCTGAATCAGCATGCGATGCTGAGCGACGATCTGGTGCTGATTGCGCTGCGTACTCATGATTTTAGTACGCTGGTGCGCAGCGAACTGCGGCTGTTCGAACAGGGGCTGGCGCTTGGTGACGCGCCGGAACGCGCGCTGGAGTGCATGGCGCAGGACGACTGGCAGCCCTTCAACGTTGCCAGTGTTGACAGCCTGACGCTGGATACGCCGTTCACGCTGCAGTCGATTCACCAGCCCGGCCTGCCGTTTGCGCTGCTGCCCTTGCCGCCCGGCAGTGCGCTGCCCGCGTTGCCCGCGGATATGCAGCTGCTGCCCGCGCCGCATCGCCTGTTTTTGCCGGTCAGCGTACGCGGCAACGGCAATAAGCCGCAGAACGTCACCGCTGCGCTAAAAAAACGGCTGCGCGAGGTGCTCAGAGACAGCCGAAATTCTTAAAAACGCGCCTGCTACTGGCGCACCGCGCTAAAGCAGGTCAAAGTAGGCCTTTCAGCGCCCGGGGGCCCGTTGCCTTGTGGTGTGCGGGTCATAATGGTATGTTCTTGGCCTTCTCAGATTGATCAATGCGATTCGCAAGGGGAATTACGCAATGCGTATTATTCTGCTCGGGGCACCGGGCGCAGGTAAGGGCACTCAGGCTCAATTCATCATGGAGAAATACGGTATTCCGCAGATCTCCACGGGCGACATGTTGCGTGCGGCTGTCAAAGCCGGCACCGAATTGGGCCAGCAGGCGAAAGCCATCATGGATGCCGGTAAACTGGTAACGGACGAACTGGTGATTGCGCTGGTTAAAGAGCGTATCGCGCAGGAAGACTGCAAAAACGGCTTCCTGCTCGATGGTTTCCCACGCACCATTCCGCAGGCTGACGCCATGAAAGAGGCGGGCATCAAGGTGGATTACGTGCTCGAGTTCGCCGTACCGGACGAACTGATTGTCGATCGCATTGTCGGCCGCCGCGTGCATGCGCCGTCAGGCCGCGTTTACCACATCAAATACAATCCGCCGAAAGTGGAAGGTAAAGATGACGTGACCGGCGAAGAGCTGACCACGCGTAAAGATGACCAGGAAGAGACCGTGCGTAAGCGTCTGGTGGAATACCATCAGCTGACCGCGCCGCTGATTGCTTACTACAGCAAAGAAGCCGAAGCCGGTAACACCGAATACCACAAAATCGACGGCACCCGCCAGGTGACCGAAGTGAGTGCACAGCTGGCCGATATCCTCGGCTAAGTGGTGACCAGGGCCGGTTGTCCGGCCCTTTTGCAGCAATTGCTTTCCCCCTCCGCTTTTTCCGCTACAATTTCCCCCGATTCAGAACCATTGTCTGCGACATCAAGGAAATACAATGAGGCAAGATAAGCCTGGGGTTTTACTGGTTAACTTAGGTACACCAGACGCACCGACCACCGCGGCGGTGAAACGCTATCTGAAACAGTTCCTCGGCGATCCGCGCGTGGTGGATACGCCGCGCTGGCTGTGGTGGCCGATTCTCAATTTCATCATTCTGCCATTCCGCTCGCCGCGTGTTTCGAAGCTGTACGCATCGGTGTGGATGGACGAAGGTTCCCCGCTGATGGTGTTCAGCAAGCGGCAGCGTGCCGCGCTGGCGCAGCGGCTGGATATGCCAGTAGAGTTGGGCATGAGTTACGGCCAGCCGAGCCTCAACGGTGCGGTTGAGCGTCTGCTGGCGCAGGGTGTCACCAAATTCATCGTGCTGCCGCTCTATCCGCAGTTCTCCTGCTCCACGGTGGCGGCAGTGTGGGATGGCCTGGCGGCCAGCTTTAAACCGCTGCGTTCCCTGCCGGAAGTGGCGTTTATCCGCGATTACGCCGAACATCCGGCCTATATCGCCGCGCTGAAGGCCTCGGTGGAGCGCTCGTTTGCCCAACACGGCGAGCCGGATCTGCTGGTGCTCTCTTACCACGGCATTCCGCAGCGCTTCGCCAATGAAGGCGACGACTACCCGCTGCGCTGCAAAGACACCACCGACGCCCTGGCCGCCGCGCTCGGCATTGCGCCGCATAAAATCATGATGACCTTCCAGTCGCGCTTTGGCCGCGAGCCATGGCTGATGCCGTACACGGATGAGACCATGAAAAGCCTGCCGGCTAAAGGGATCAAACATGTGCAGGTGATGAGTCCGGGCTTTGCGGCGGACTGCCTCGAGACGCTGGAGGAGATCAGCGGCGAAAACTGCGAAATCTTCCTGCACGCTGGCGGCGAGAAATTTGAATACATTCCGGCGCTTAATGCGGATGATGAGCACATCGAGATGATGGTGCAGCTGGTACAAGCGCGCCGCTAAGGGTGCGGCAGAGAATGTGATATCATTCTCTGCCTGATTTTCCCTGACGGCAGCTTTCATGAAATTTCCCGGCAAACGTAAATCCAAACACTATTTCCCCGTCAACGCGCGCGATCCGCTGCTGCAGGCTTCCCAGCAGGAGCAGGAAGAGGGCAGCTGGGTGGTGGGTATCGACCAGACGCTGGTGGATATCGAAGCCAAAGTCGATGACGACTTCCTGCAGCGCTATGGCCTGAGCGCCGGTCATTCGCTGGTCATCGACGATGCGACCGCCGAAGCGCTGTACAACGAGCTGATGCGCGAGCAGCTGATCAGCCACCAGTTTGCCGGCGGTACCATCGGTAATACGCTGCACAATTACTCGGTGCTGGCTGATGACCGTTCGGTGCTGCTCGGCGTGATGTGTAACAACATCCAGATTGGCGGTTACGCCTATCGCTACCTGTGCAATACCTCCAGCCGCATGGACCTTAACTTCCTGCAGGGCGTCGATGGCGCCATTGGCCGCTGCTTTACCCTGATCGGCGAGCAGGGCGAGCGCACCTTTGCTATCAGCCCTAGCCTGATGAACCAGCTGCAGGCCGCCAGTATTCCGGAAGAGGTGATTGCCGGTGCGTCTGCACTGGTGCTGACATCCTACCTGGTGCGCTGTCAGCCGGGCGAACCGATGCCGGAAGCGACGCTGCGGGCCATCGAGTTCGCCAAAAAGCACAATGTACCGGTGGTGCTGACGCTCGGTACCAAATATGTGATTCAGGATAACCCGCAGTTCTGGCGCGATTTCCTGCGCGAACACGTCTCGATTGTGGCGATGAATGAAGAGGAAGCGTTCGCGCTGACCGGCGAAGCGGATCCGCTGCTGGCCTCTAACATGGCGCTGGACTGGGTCGATCTGGTGCTGTGCACCGCCGGACCGACCGGGCTGTATATGGCCGGGTTCACCGAAGAGGCGTTTAAGCGCAAAACCAATCATCCGCTGTTGCCGGGGGCGATTGCCGAGTTCAACCAGTATGAGTTCAGCCGCGCCATGCGCCATCAGGATTGTCAGCAGCCGCTGCGGATCTTCTCGCACATTGCGCCTTACATGGGCGGTCCGGAGAAGATCATGAACACCAATGGTGCCGGTGATGGCGCGCTGGCGGCGCTGCTGCACGATATTACCGCCAATAATTTCCATCGTCAGAAAGTACCAAACTCCAGCAAACACGCCCGCGAATACCTGACCTACTCGTCGCTGGCGCAGGTGTGCAAATATGCCAACCGCGTCAGTTATCAGGTGCTGAACCAGCACTCCCCGCGTCTGACGCGCGGACTGCCGGAGCGGGAAGACAGTTTAGAAGAGTCTTACTGGGACAGGTAATAACGGCGGGTTGACCAGCGATCCGTCATGGATGACTGCGCTGTGTAAAGCGGTGCGCATGAATGTGTGATGGATATCTGCGCTGTGCGAAACGATGCGCATGAATGCGTGATGGATATCTGCGCTTTGCGAAACGGTGCGCATGAATGCGCACCCTACATGGGTCTCCATGGCGGCGCATCCTATGGTAGGGTCGCCATTCATGGCGACCTGGCAAATTAATAACGTCTTAAATCGGGCACTCGCGCACAATCGGGTTTTGCGCGATCTCTTCCTGCAATACATGCAACATACTGTTGGCAATCTCCCGCTCGCCCATTACCACGCGATTGGCGCCACGCTCCATGATATAGGCCACTTCGTCGTCGTAATGCGCCCGGGCGATAATCTCAATATCTGCCCGCTTTTCGCGCGCGGCGGTAACAATTTCCCCGGCTTCATAGCCGTTGGGGATGGTCAGCAGCAGCCAGCGCGCGCAGTCAAGACGCGCTAAATCCATGGTATCGACTCGCGCCGCGTTACCCAGCACGGCTTTGATGCCCTGTTCGCGCAGCGCTTCGACGCGCGGGCGCGAATTCTCCACCACCACCAGCGGCACATCAGCTTCCATCAACTGCTGTCCCAGCAGGCTGCCGACGCGGCCATAACCCACAATCACCGCATGATTGCAGATATCCACCGGAATCTGCTTCTCTTCTTCAATTGCCTCTTCCAGCGTCTGCTCTTCCATGGTCTCGGTTTTGTCGAGATAACGCTCCAGCACGGTAAACAGAATCGGGTTAAGCATGATGGAGAGGATCGCCGCCGCCAGCACCAGGTTGCGGCCTTCGTCGCTCAGCATGCCGAGCGAAATCCCCAGTCCGGCGAGGATAAAAGCGAATTCGCCAATCTGCGCCAGGCTGACGGAGATGGTCAGCGCGGTGCGCCGCGAGTGGCCGAGCAGCGTGACCAGCAGCCAGGCGGCAATCGATTTACCCAGCACGATAATGGCCAGCGCACCCAGCACCGCCAGCGGCTGCTCCAGCAGGATCATCGGGTCGAACAGCATGCCGACCGAGACAAAAAACAGCACGGCAAACGCATCGCGCAGCGGCAGCGTGTCGTGTGCTGCCCGGTGGCTGAGCTCTGATTCATTCAGCACCATGCCGGCAAAAAAGGCGCCGAGGGCAAAGGAAACATCAAAGAATTCCACCGCGCCAAACGCGATACCCAGCGCCAGCGCCAGTACCGACAGCGTAAACAGCTCGCGTGAACCGGTGGCGGCGCTTTTGGCCAGAATCCACGGCACCACGCGGCGGCCGACCACCATCATCAGCACCATAAAGGCAGCGACTTTGCCGATGGTCAGTAACAGGTCCCACGCCAGCAGCGTCGGGCTGGCATTTCCCTGCTCCAGCATGCCGGCGATGGCCGGCAGCAGCACCAGCGTCAGCACCATCACCAGGTCTTCGACGATCAGCCAGCCGATGGCGATTTGCCCGCGCTGGCTATCAATCAGTTGACGCTCTTCCAGCGCGCGCAGCAGCACCACGGTACTGGCGGTAGAGAGACACAGGCCAAACACCAGGCCGGTCATCCATGACCAGCCCATCGCCCATGACAGACCCATTCCCAGCAGCGTGGCGACCGCGATCTGCGCGATGGCACCGGGAATGGCGATCGACTTTACCGACATCAAATCCTTTAGCGAGAAGTGCAGACCGACGCCGAACATCAGCAGAATGACGCCGAGTTCAGCCAGTTCGGGGGCCAGATTGGTATCCGCGACGAAGCCCGGGGTAAAAGGACCCGCCAGCACGCCGGCCAGCAGATAGCCGACCAGCGGCGAGATGCGCAGGCGATTCGCCAGCATACCAAGGAGAAATGCGAGGACCAGACCTCCGACAATGGTGGTGATCAACGGGGTAGTGTGATGCATGCCTGTCTCCTTGTGTGCAAATGTATCCGCTTGTAACAACCTAGTGTAATGCACAATCGTTCGCCGCGTTTAAACATTTGAGCGGTGAAAGACGAAAAAATTGAAAAAATGAGACAAAAACGCAGCCGAAGCGCTATTTTCCTCAGTTATCTCAGCATATCGGCAGGATTTATGCAGAATGGAGGGGGGCAGAGAAAAATAGTTGCCCCCCGAAAGGGCTCAGCGCTGCTGCTGATCAGGTAAGAAAGCGGTCAACAGGCCAATAAGTGGCAGCCAGGCGCAGATTTGATACACCCATTCGATACTGGTGTGGTCGGCTACTACGCCCAGCACCGCCGCGCCGAGGCCGCCCATGCCAAAAGCAAAACCGAAAAACAGCCCGGAAACCATGCCGATACGCCCGGGCAGCAGCTCCTGGGCATAGACCAGAATGGCGGAAAACGCCGAGGCCAGGATCAGGCCAATAATTACGTTCAGCACGCTGGTCCACATCAGGCTGGCGTGCGGTAACAGCAGGGTAAACGGCGCCACGCCGAGAATCGATCCCCAGATGACATATTTCCGTCCGATTTTATCGCCTATCGGCCCACCGATAATGGTGCCGGCGGCGACCGCGCCGAGAAAGGCAAACAGATGGAACTGCGAGGCCTGCACGGACAGCCCGAATTTGTGCATCAGATAGAAGGTGTAATAGCTGCTCAGGCTGGTGAGATAAAAGTACTTGGAGAATATCAGCAGCAGCAGAATACCGATGGCCAGCGCCACTTTATTGCGCGGCAGGGGGTTACGCGGCCTGCTGGCAGCGCTGGCCTGCGTGGCGCGCTGCTGGTGGCTGTACCAGCGGCTCACCTGCAGCAGCACAATGATGCCGAGCAGCGCGGCCAGCATGAACCAGCTGAGATGGCCTTTGCCATAGGGCGCGACGATAATGGCGGCCAGCAGCGGCCCGAGTGCGCTGCCAAAGTTACCACCGACCTGAAACAGCGACTGAGCCAGCCCGTGGCGGCCGCCGGAGGCCATACGCGCCACGCGCGACGATTCCGGATGAAACACCGATGAGCCGCAGCCAACCAGCGCTGCGGCCAGCAGCACCTGCGGATAAGTGCTGGCAAAGGTCAGCAGCACCAGACCGAACAGGGTAAACCCCATCCCGACCGGCAGTGACCAGGGTTTCGGATATTTGTCGGTGTAATAGCCAATCAGCGGTTGTAATAATGAGGCCGTAACCTGATACGTCAGCGTAATCAAACCAATTTGCACAAAGCTGAGGCTGAAATCTTTCTGCAGCAGCGGATAGATCGCCAGTAACAGCGATTGCAGCATATCGTTCAGCAGATGCGCGAGACTGATGGCACCAAGAATGCCAAAAGCGGTACGCCCGGTGCGCCGCGTCGGGGTTAACGTCTGTTCACTTGCCATAAAGATCCTGAAGGGGTGGGAATTTCGTTATCAGATTGTTACGTCATGCATGACTGTATTCGCCTTTGGCCTTGAGTTAAAGGGCGAACTGTGCGACACAGAAGGGCGAAAAAGCACATCAGGCGCACCGCCCGGAAAAAAACGCAGAATAAGGAGATCGGCTTTGTTGTTATCACCGCACAGAGGGCGCTGGCTGGCGCTGATTATGCTGCTGTTGCCGCTGCTGGCGCAGGCGTGGCAGCCGGACCGCAGCTATCGCTTCAGCATTTTGCACACCAACGATCATCACGGCCATTTCTGGGCCAACGCGCAGGGTGAATATGGTCTGGCTGCGCAAAAAACGCTGATGGATCAGCAGCGGTATGATGTACAGGCCAAAGGCGGCGGCGCGCTGATTCTGTCGGCGGGCGACGTCAATACTGGCGTGCCGGAATCGGATGTGCTGAACGCCGAGCCGGACATTCGCGGCATGAACCTCATCGGCTATGACGCGATGGCGCTCGGTAACCACGAGTTCGACAAACCGCTCAGCGTGCTGCAAAAGCAGCAGAAATGGGCGAAGTTTCCTTTTCTTGCCGCCAACATTTATGCCAAAGGCAGCGATAAGCGCCTGTTTAGGCCGTGGGCGATATTCAATCGTATGGGGCTGAAAATTGCGGTGATCGGCCTGACCACCACTGATACGCTGCGCATCGCCAATCCGCAGAACGTGGCGCAGATAGAGATTCGCGATCCGGTGAAAGAGACGGAAAAAGCGGTGGCGGAACTGCGCGCCAGCGACAAGCCGGATGTAATTATCGCGCTGACGCACATGGGCCACTACGACGACGGGCAGCATGGCAGCAACGCACCGGGCGATGTGGAACTGGCGCGCAGCCTGCCGCCGGGCACGGTTAACGTGATCGTCGGCGGTCATTCGCACGATGCGGTGTGCATGGCAAAAGAGAACGTCAGCGTGGCGGATTATCAGCCCGGACAGCCGTGCCAACCGGATCGCCAGAACGGCGTGTGGATCGTGCAGGCGAAAGAGTGGGGAAAATTTGTCGGTCGCGGCGATTTCACCTTCCGCAACGGTGAGCTGACGCTGGATAACTATCAGCTGATTCCGGTCAACCTTAAGCACAAGGTGAAGAACCTTGATGGTAGCGAAACCTGGCTGCCGTATCAGGAAGCGATAGCGCAGAACGGCGCAATGATGAAGCTGCTGACGCCGTATCAGCTGCGTGCCGGCAAGCAGCTGGCGGTTAAGGTGGGCAGCAGCGACAGCGTGTTTGATGGCGACCGCAGCAAGGTGCGCTTTGAACAAATGCCGCTGGCTCAGCTGATTCTGCGCGCGCAGATGGCGGCTACTCAGGCCGATTTTGCTGTTATCAGCGGCGGCGGTATTCGCACCTCGCTGGCGCAGGGCGAGATCAGCTGGCGCGATCTGTTGCAGATCCAGCCGTTTGGCAATCAGGTGGTGTCCGTGACGCTGACGGGCAAAGAGCTGCTGAACTACCTGGCGACGGTGGCGAATATCAAAGCCGATTCCGGCGGTTTCGCGCAGTTCAGCAACATCAGCCTGGTGGCCGATGGCAAAAGCGTTAGTGCAGTGAAAATCAATGGCGAGCCGCTGCAGCAGGATAAAACCTATCGCATGGCCACCAACAGCTTTAACGCCAGCGGCGGCGATGGCTACCCGGTGATTGATGGCCATGTTGGTTTCCGCAACAGCGGCCTGCGTGATGCCGAGGTGCTGCGCAGCTATGTCAGTCAGCACTCACCGCTGCGCGTCGCCGATTATGCGCCACCGCAGATTGTGCATCTGACACCGCAGCAGGTTGAGGAGCGCGATAAAGCGCTGGAGAAGCAAAAGAAGCGCAGCTATCCGCAGATGATCCTGGCGTGGATCTGGCCGCGCGCGGCGCACGAGTGACAAAACGGGCGGCACTTCAGCCGCCCGTGGTTTTTCAGGCGCGGCAGGATTTCTGGCTCACCCAGCGCTGGCGCAGCTTATCCCATGCCCAGTTGTAAGCCATGGTGTAGGGCAGAAAGAACAGAAAGAACGCCACTTCCAGCAGGAAAGCGTCCAGCAGCGAAATGTGCAACATCCACGCGGCAATCGGCAGGCCGATGAGGATAAAGCCGCCCTCAAAGCCGAGCGCATGCAGCGCGCGCAGGCCGAGACCGCGCTGGCGCTGCGGCGGACAGAGACGGTCAAAACCGCTGTTATAAATGATGTTCCACAGCATGGCGACGGTCGACAGCATAATCGCCAGCGCGCCCATCTGAAACAGCGGTTTATCCATGACCCAGGCGGCCAGCGGCGCAACCGTGACGATCGCTAACCCTTCAAAGCCTGCGGCATGACAAAAACGTTCTTTCAGTGAACGGGTACGCATATAAACCTCCTTTTGAGTAACGCCACGCATTTTCTCACTGCACAATGCTAAGATAAAATGATTACCTATCGATAAAAGCGATGGTTCAGCATGAAGTACTCACCAGAATCCCTTGAGGCATTTGTCCAGACCGTCGCCAGCGGCTCGTTTTCCGCAGCGGCGCGTGCGCTGGCAAAAAGTCAGTCCACCATCAGTAGCGCGGTGGCCAATCTCGAAGATGACTTAGGCTTTGCGCTGTTTGATCGCAGCGGTCGCCAGCCGGTGCTGACCGCTCAGGGCCAGCGCGCGCTGGCGCAGGTGCAGCAAATTCTTGCTGCCAGCCAGCGGCTGGATGAACTGGCGGTGCGGCTGTCGCAGGGCGTTGAGCCGCGTCTCAGCCTGGCCATTTCCGACTTCTGGCAGGCCGATCACCATGAAAATCTGCTGACGCGCTTTGAGGCACGCTATCCGGATATCGAGTTTGAATGCATGATTGCGGAAGATGAGGATGTGCTGGATTTACTGCAGGCCGGGCGCGTACACCTTGGCGTGGTGCGCGCCCAGCCGCGTTTGCCGCCGGATCTGGCGGTGGCGCGACTGCAGGTTGAAGCGCAAATGGCGATTTTCCTGCATCAGGATCACCCGCTGGCAGCCCGTTCGCAGGTGAGCGAGGCGCAGCTGGGCGAATTGCGTCAGCTGCGGCTCAATACCTGGGTGGAAACCCGCCAGCCGCTGCCGGCGGGCCGCACCTGGTCGGCCCCAACCTATCTTTTATTGCTGGAGATGGCGGAGCAGGGGTTTGGCTGGAGCGTACTGCCGCGCTGGCTGGTGCAGCAGTTTGGTCATCAGGTCTTGCGCGAGCTGCCGGTGCCGGGCTGGCCGCAGCACATCGCGGTGGATGTCATCTGGTCGCGGCGCAATCCGCCGGGCCCGGCCGGGCGCTGGATGATCGACCAGCTGTGCGCGCAGCAGCCTGATTAATCGCGGCGCGCCACGTCAGCCAGCGTGGCATCCAGCAACCGTGCCAGATCCTGCGCGGCCAGTTCGATATCCAGCCCGCGCTTGCCGCCGGAAATAAAGATGGTCGGGAATTCGCTGGCCTGCTGATCGATCACCGTCGGCAGCCGCTTTTTCTGCCCCAGCGGACTGATGCCACCCACCAGATAGCCGGTGACGCGCTGCGCCAGTTGCGGATCGGCCATGTCCGCTTTCTTCGCCCCCAGCGCTTTGGCGACTTTTTTCAAATCCAGCTGTGAGGAGACCGGCGTCACCGCCACTGCCAGCGCTTTGCCATCACCGTTAAGCGCCACCAGCAGGGTTTTAAACACCTGGCGCGCATCCAGGTTGAGCTTGCGCACCGCCTCGTCACCGAAGTGCGTTTCATGGCTGTCATGCTCGTAGGGATGCAGGGTAAAAGCGACCTGTTGTTTTTCCAGCAGTTTTACGGCGGGTGTCATATTCAGTCCTTGCTACGAAAATTCTTATCTCGGTTTGCGTGAAAGTACTGGCGAAAATCTGAACTTTGCGCGAAAATTGGCCGGCGCCAGTCACCCTGGCGATAACCAAAATCATAAACAAATTCCTCTTTGACGGGCCGATAGCAATATTGGCCTTCTTTTTTATGCCTTCAGCCGCTGCGGCAAATTGTCTTCGCCGTACAGATGCAGTGCACCGACCGCCACCACATAGCGCCCGCGCGGCAACGCCAGCAGCAGCTCGCGCCAGTGCTGATTACGGTTGCGCATCAGGGTATCGTTCAGTTCACTACTGAACGTAGTCGGCAGCGCCACCGGCTGACTGGCGGGCGGCGCATCCAGCCACCAGCTGATCATGGTTTGCAGCAGTCGCGCGTTGGTGTGCCAGTGTTCCAGCGTATCCAGCAGCAGCGCCAGGCCATCCTGCGGTAGTGATTTCAGCAACGCGATCTGCGTTTCCGGCCCTTCCAGCTCAATAATGCGTTTTCCTGCCGCCTGCGCTGCCTGCAGCAGCTGATAGTCAATACCGTACTGCGGTCGCAGCCCCAGCCGCTGCGCCTGCTGCGCCTGCAGCATCAGCGCAATTTGCCAGAACGGCAGGCTATCAAACAGCGCGATGTTCAGTGACAGCTCATCGCACAGCGCCGTCAGCTGCTGCAGCGTCTCTGGCGTCAGCCGCGTTGCCAGCGGCGGATATGCTTCACCCTCACTAAACGGTGAACTGCCACGGGTAATATCCGCCTCTACCACCAGCGCATCGGCTTTCTGCAGCTGGCGCAGCAAGCCGGCCGGCAGCGGTTGCATATCGCGCGTGCCCATATGAATACTGCCAGCCAGATGCAGACGGCGGTCTCCGAGTCTGATATCCATGGCGGGCCAGCTGTAGCTGACGGGGAACAGGCTGCTGGCCAGCTGTTGCAGGCGGTGCCACACACTGCGTCTCATGCCGTGTCCTTTTTAAGTCAAAAATCCATGCTAGCGATTTCGCTCAGCGAAAGACAGGGCAGAGGTTGCTATTGCCGCTGCGCCGGTTTAAAGCGCAGCAAACGGTTAGCATTGCTCACCACGGTGATCGACGACAGCGCCATGACGGCACCGGCGACGATAGGGCTGAGCAGCACACCGGTAAACGGATAGAGCACGCCGGCAGCAATCGGAATGCCCAGGCTGTTATAGACAAAGGCACCCAGCAGATTCTGCCGCATATTGCGCAGCGTGGCGTTGGCCATCGCCAGCGCGTCGGCCACGCAGTGCAGATCGTTGCGCATCAGCGCCATCGCCGCGGTTTCAACCGCCACATCGCTGCCGCCGCCCATGGCGATCCCCACATCCGCCTGCGCCAGCGCCGGGGCGTCGTTGATGCCGTCGCCCACCATCACCACGCTGCGCCCCTGCTGTTGCAGCTGCGCAATCGCCTGCGCTTTACCGTCCGGCAGCACGCCAGCGATCACCTCATCAATGCCTGCTTCGGCAGCGATGGCTTCGGCAGTAGTCTGATGGTCACCGGTCAGCATGATCAGACGGTAGCCCAGCTGATGCAGCCGCTGTAGCGCCGCACGGCTCTCCGGACGCAGCTGGTCACGCAGGGCGATCAGGCCCAGCAGCTGCTGTTGATCCGCCAGCAGCACCGGCGTGGCACCCTGCGCAGCGAGTCGCGCGATATCCTGCTGTGCGGCGCGCAGGTCGATGTGCTGCTCTTCCAGCAGCGCCGCATTGCCCAGCAGCAGCGTTCTGTCAGCGACAGTAGCACTCACGCCTTTGCCGCGTATTGTACGAAATTGCGCAACGCGGGCGTCACTGACGGTCGGTGCGGCGGCGACGATGGCCTTCGCCAGAGGATGCCCCGATCCCAGCTCCAGCTGGGCGGCCGCCTGCAGTACCTGCTGACGATCCCAGTCGCTGTACAGCAGCACCTCGCTGACCTGCGGCGTACCCTGGGTCAGGGTGCCGGTTTTATCAAACACAATGGTGTCGACTTCACTGGCCCGCTGCAGCGCATCGGCATCGCGCACCAGCACGCCCAGCTCGGCAGCGCGGCCGACGCCCGCGATCACCGACATCGGCGTGGCTAAGCCCAGCGCACACGGACAGGCGATAATCAGCACCGTGGTGACAATCACCAGCGTATAGGCCAGCTGCGGCTGCGGTCCGACAACATACCAGACCGCTCCGCTGAGCAGGGCAATCGCCACCACCACCGGCACAAACACCGCCGAGATGCGATCGGCCAGCCGGCCCATTTCCGGCTTGCTGCTCTGCGCCTGACGCACCAGATTGATAATACGGGCCAGCGTGGTATGGCTGCCGGTGGCGCGGGCGGTGAACTGTAGCGATCCGTCCTGCACCAGCGTCCCGGCATAAATCTTATCGCCAGGACGGCGCGACTGCGGCAGCGCTTCGCCGGTGAGCATTGCTTCGTCAAGCCAGGCTTCGCCGCGGCTGACTTCGCCGTCCACCGGTACGCGATCGCCGGTCACCAGCTTCAGCGTCATGCCCGGTGCGATTTCGCTCAGCGGCAGTTGCTTTTCCCCTTCAGCGGTGATCACGCAGGCCTGCGCCGGGGTTAAATCCAGCAGCCGCTCCAGCGCCTGTGAGGCGCGCTGGCGCGCGCGCTGTTCCAGCGCATGGCCGAGGTTAATCAGGCCGATGATCATCACGCTGGCTTCAAAATAGAGGTGGCGCGCCTGCGGCGGGAAAAATGCCGGCCACAGCGCGACGCTCATCGAGTAGATCCAGGCCGCACCGGTACCGAGCGCGACCAGCGTGTCCATGGTGGCGGTAGCATGACGCAGGCTGCGCCACGCGCTGCGATAGAAGTGGCCGCCGGCGAGCGCCATCACCGCCATCGTGACGGCACCGAGCACGCGCCAGAGCGTCTGATTGCTGTCGTTTAGCATCATGTGATCACCGACCATGCCCCAGACCATCATCGGCACGCCGACGATCAGCGCCAGCGCCGCCTGCCAGCTAAAGCGGCGCATCGCCTGCTGTGCGCTGACCTGCTGGCGCTCGCGCCGGGTTTGTTCATCTTCGATCACTTCCGCAGAATAACCCGCCTCGTCTACGGCGCTGACCAGCGCTGAGGGTAAGGCATCACCCAGCACCAGCGCGCTGCGCTCACCCAGATTGACGCGCGCCTGGCTCACGCCGGGCACTTTCTGTAACGCCTGCTCGACGCGGCTGACACAGCTGGCGCAGCTCATCCCGCCTATCAGCAGATGGTGCACCGCAAGATTCTCTTCTGCCGGCTGCGACTCCGTTGTCAGCGCCTCCGGCTGCGGCTCCTGAGCTGGCAACGGATCAGGCTTTGGGCTGGACGCCTCATTTTTCAGCGTGGCGTGATAACCAGCCTGCTCAACGGTGGCAATCAGATCGCTGGCGCTGGCTGCGCCGGTGACGCGCGCTTCCTGCTGCGTTACCTCGGCCTGTTCCACATCGCTGCGCTGCTCCAGCGCCTCTTTAACGCGTTTAACACAGTGGCCACAGGACAAGCCGTCCAGAGCCAGTAATTGTGTGTGTGACATCATCAACTCCTCGTTTATCAGGTTTGACTCGCTGCAAGGTTTGCATTAGTTATAAAGCCTAAACCTTCCATTCAGGGGAAGGTCAAGGGGCAGAGATGAACATCAGCGATGTAGCAAAAAAAACCGGGCTGACCAGCAAAGCGATTCGTTTTTACGAACAGAAAGGGGTGGTTACGCCGCCGTTACGCAGTGACAACGGCTATCGCAGTTATGGCGCGCACCACCTGGATGAGCTCAATTTTCTGCGCCAGGCGCGGCAGGTGGGCTTCACGCTCGAGGAGTGCCGCGAACTGGTCGCACTGTTTAATAACCCGGCGCGCCACAGTGCCGATGTTAAAGCGCGCACCCTGCAGAAGGCGGATGAGATCGCGGCGCATATTGAAGAGCTGCACGCGATGCGCGCGCGTCTGCTGGAACTGGCTGCAGCCTGCCCGGGCGATGACGGTGCCGAATGTCCTATCATCAATCACCTGGCGGGCTGCGGTCATCAGGAAGGCGGCAAACGCGGCTGAATCAGCAGCGTGATGCCTGATACGCCGGTCACGATCACCGGCGTGCCCGCCGGCAAATCTTCCTGCGCCTGCACGCGCCAGCTGCTGTCACCAATGCGCACATGACCGACGCCGTCTTTTAGCGCGCTGTCTAACGTCAGGTGCTGGCCAATCAGCTGGCTGCCGCGCTGATTGAGCGTATTGGGCTGCTGCGCACTTTCGCGAAAGCGCATCCAGCGATACCAAAGAAATACGCACAGCAGCGTCAGAGTGGCGAACAGCATGCCCTGGCTGGTCCACGAGAACGGAAACAGCCACTCAATGATCCCGACCAGCACCGCCGCCACGCCGCTCCACAGCAGGTAACCGCTGGTGCCGAGCATCTCCGCTGCCAGCAGTAAACCGCCCAGCGTGAGCCAGAACCAGTGCGGATGCGCAATCAGCTCCATCAGCATCACGGTTTGCGCTCCTGACGACTCTCTTTCAGTAGCTCGCTGATACCGGCCACCGAGCCGAGCAGGCTGCTGGCGTCGAGCGGCATCATCACCACTTTGCTGTTATTCGCTTCGCCAATTTTTTGCAGGGCATCGGTGTATTTCTGCGCCACGAAGTAGTTAATCGCCTGAATATCTCCGGCAGAGATAGCTTCTGACACCATCCGCGTGGCGTTGGCCTCGGCTTCGGCCTGACGCTCGCGCGCTTCCGCCTGCAAAAAGGCGGAGGTACGTTCGCCTTCCGCTTTAAGGATTTGCGACTGCTTATCGCCCTCGGCGCGCAGGATGGCCGCCTGGCGTACGCCTTCGGCGGCGAGGATATCGGCGCGTTTGGTACGCTCGGCTTTCATCTGCGCGTTCATGGCCGCTATCAGTTCCTGCGGCGGGCGCACGTCGCGGATTTCAATACGGGTGATTTTTACCCCCCACGGATTGGTCGCTTCATCAACAATGTGCAGCAGGCGGGTATTAATGTTATCGCGCTGCGACAGCATCTCATCCAGCTCCATACCGCCGAGCACGGTGCGGATATTGGTCATGGTGAGGTTGATGATGGCCAGCTCAAGATTGCTGACTTCATAAGCGGCGCGCGCCGAATCCACCACCTGAATAAAGCACACTGCGTCGATGGTGACGTTGGCGTTATCTTTGGAGATGATCTCCTGCGAGGGAATATCGAGGACCTGCTCCATCATATTGATCCGGCGACCAATACGATCCATGAACGGCACGACTAAATTCAGACCGGGCGGCAACGTTTTGGTGTAGCGGCCAAAGCGCTCCACCGTCCACTGGTAGCCCTGTGGCACAATTTTGACACCGGCCCACACGGTAACCAGCGCGAGCACGATGATGACGGGAATCACTGTTAACATATAACCTCCTGGCTGTCAGATTGTCGGGCCGAGTCGCTTCGGCCCGTTTACCGCGCGGTACCGGTCAGTACAGCAGCGAGTAGAGCTGGCGACGATAGCGCGAGGCGAGGGCATCGCCGGTGCCGAGGGCCGCCAGAATCTCCTGGAACATTTTGCGCACTTCGCCGTCACCGGCGCTGAGATCGCGCTTCAGAAAACCTAACAACAGCTCCAGCGCTTCTTCATTGCGGCCCACCTGATGCAGCTGTAACGCAAGTTTAGCAGCCAGACCGGCGTTGTCCGGTTCGCTTGCCATCTGCTCCTGCAGCTGCTGGATCTCCGGCGTGTCGGCGGCCTGTTTCAGCAGGTCGATTTGCGAAATCAGGCTCTGATAGCGCGTATCCTGATCCTGCAACGGCACCACAGCCAGCACCGCTTCGGCTTCTTCGCTGCGGTTCAGGGTGATCAGGACTTCTGCCAGCAGAAAACCGATTTCACTGTTCTGATTGCTCAGCTGCCAGGCGTCTTTCAGCAGCGGTAGCGCATCCAGCGGCTTGCCTTCCTGCATCAGCTGCATCGCCTGCTGCGCCTTTAACTCCTCTTCACGCGGCAGGACTTTCTCCAGCAGCGCGCGGATCGCCTCTTCCGGCTGCGGGCCCTGGAAGCCATCGACCGGCTGGCCGTTCTGGAACAGGTAAACGGTCGGCAGAGAGCGCAGACCAAACTGCGATGCCACCAGCTGCTCTTTATCGCAATCCAGCTTCGCCAGAATAAACTGGCCGGCGTACTCCTGTGCCAGACGCTCCAGCACCGGCGTCAGCTGCTGGCAGTGCTGGCTGCGCTCCGACCAGAAGTAGAACAGTACCGGCAGCTGCATTGATTGCTCCAGCGTCTGCTGCAGGTTGGATTCGTTGATGTCGATAATCAAAGCGTGTGACATGAATACGTCTCTTGGCAGAAAGTGTGTTGAGGATATGGGGGCAAACGCCCCGGCTTCAAGTTCAATTCCGGCTTGCAGTTTAGTTACTGCGTAAAATGCGATCCAGCATCCAGCCCGGCAGCAGTCGCTTGAGCAGACTCATCGCCCAGGCGACCAGCGTCACCGGATAGCGCAGGCGCGGATGTTTACTCTCCAGCGCATGCCGCAGTTTCGGCAGAATCGCTTCCGGCGGCAGGCTAAAGCGTGCGGCGATACCGGGGTTGCGCACGGGCTTATCGCGTTCGCCCTGCTGCACGTTTTCGGTAAACCGGGTGGTAATCGGGCCCGGCTCAATCAGGCTGACGCGCACGCCGCTGGGGCGTACTTCCATGCGCAGCGCATCGCTCCACGCCTCCAGCGCCCATTTACTGGCGGCATAAGCGCCGCGGCCCGGCGTGGAAATCAGGCCGAGCACCGAGCTGGTGTTGATAATCCGCCCGTCGCCGCTATTTTGCAGCGCCGGCAACAGGCGCAGCGTCAGCTGGTGGGTGCCGAAAAAGTTGGTGGAGAATTGCTGCTCCAGCTGCTGACGCGACACGCTGGTCAGCGGACCGTACTGGCCGAAGCCGCCGTTATTGAACAGCCCGTGCAGGCAGTGATCGGTGAGGGCCAGCACGCGATCGGCGGCGGCATCCACACTGGCCGGATCGTCAAGATCCAGCAGGATGCCGGTGAAGCCGAGCTCATCCATGCGCGCCACATCGTCAGCACGGCGACAGGCGGCCAGCACGCGATAGCCGCGCGCCAGCAGATCGTTGGCCGCCACCAGACCGATGCCGCTGGAGCAGCCGGTAATTAATACAGACTTTTGCATATCTTTACCTGTCATTGGGCTCGTCGCGGCGTTAATCATGCTTAACTAGCGGAGCCAGTTGTTCAGCCATCAGGTTGGCGATAAACGGCTGCGCATCAGGATTGGGGTGAATACCGTCCTGCTGCATCCACTCCGGCTTCAGATAAACCTGCTCCATAAAGAACGGTACCAGCGGAATATGATACTGCTGCGCGAGGCGCGGATAGAGCGCGCTGAACGCGTCGGTGTAGCGTCGGCCATAATTAGCCGGCAGACGAATTTGCATCAGCAGCGGCTGGGCGTTAGCGGCTTTGACCTGATCGATAATTTTACTCAGATCCTGCGCGATGTTTTGCGGCGGGAAGCCGCGCAGCCCATCGTTACCGCCCAATTCGATTAACACCCACTGCGGCTGATGCTGTTTTAATAGGCCCGGCAACCGCGCCAGCCCCTGACCGGCGGTATCACCGCTGATGCTGGCGTTAACCACTTTGGGCTGCTGTTGCCAGGTTTTGTCGAGCAGGCTCGGCCAGGCGGCGGTGGCGGACATGCGATAGCCGGCACTCAGGCTATCGCCGAGAATCAGCAGGGTATCGGCGGCGGCGATGCGCGACACCAGCAGCAGCAATAACAACAGGAAGGAATAATGCCAGCGGAAAACATTGTTGCAGTTCATCATCTTACTAAGTCCGTCGGTCAGGGAGAGCATCAGCTGACCATCCTTACCGGAGTTGAGCTGGTTGTCAAACCAGCCGAGACGCTGGCGCTGATCGGCGAGTCGGGATCCGGGAAATCCACCCTGCTGGGTATTCTCGCCGGACTGGATGATGGCAGCAGCGGCGAAGTGCATCTGCTGGGCCAGCCGCTGCACCAGATGAACGAAGAGCAGCGCGCCGCGTTACGTGCGCGTGAGGTCGGCTTTGTGTTTCAGTCCTTTATGCTGGTGCCCACGCTCAACGCGCTGGAGAACGTGCAGCTTCCGGCACTGCTGCGCGGAGACAGCGATCGCGACAGTCGCGCGCAGGCCACTGAATTACTGACGCAGCTCGGACTGAAAGATCGTCTGCACCATCTGCCGGCCCAGCTCTCCGGCGGCGAACAGCAGCGCGTGGCGCTGGCACGCGCCTTCAGCGGCCGTCCCGGCCTGCTGTTTGCCGATGAGCCGACCGGTAACCTCGATCGCAAAACCGGCGATCGCATCGCCGATCTGCTGTTTTCGCTCAACCGCGATTTCGCCACCACGCTGATTCTGGTGACGCACGATGAGCAGCTGGCGGCACGCTGCGATCGTCGCCTGCGGCTGCGCGACGGCAAGCTGTGGGAGGAAGCATGATCTGGCGCTGGTTCTGGCGCGAGTGGCGTTCGCCCTCGCTGCTGATTGTCTGGCTGGCGCTGACGCTGGCGGTGGCCTGCGTGCTGGCTCTGGGCTCCATTAGCGATCGCATGGAGAAAGGGCTGAGCCAGCAGAGCCGTGACTTTATGGCCGGCGACCGCACGCTGCGCAGCAGTAAACCGGCACCGGATGCGTGGCTGGACAAAGCGCGCGAAGAGGGGCTGGCGGTCAGCCGGCAGCTCAGCTTTATGACCATGACCTTTGCGCAGGAGACGCCGCAGCTGGCCGATGTCAAAGCGGTCGATGATGCGTACCCGATGTTCGGCACCCTGCAGACGGATCCGCCCGGCCTGCGTCCGGTGGCCGGAACGGTGCTGGCCGCACCGCGTCTGCTGGCGCTGCTTAACCTTAAGGTCGGTGACCGCATTGACGTGGGCGATACCACGCTGCGCATTGCCGGCGAAGTGATTCAGGAGCCGGACGGCGGATTTAATCCGTTTCAGACGGCGCCGCGTCTGTTAATGAATCTTGCCGACGTAGAGAAAACCGGCGCCATCCAGCCGGGGAGCCGTCTGAGCTGGCGCTACAAATTCTCCGGCGAGTCGGCACCGCTGGCGCGCTATGACCGCTGGATTCAGCCGCAGCTGCAGGCCGGCGAGCGCTGGATCAGCGTGGAAAACTCGGAGGATGCGCTGGGCCGCTCAATGCAGCGGGCGCAGCAGTTCCTGCTGCTCTCGGCGCTATTAACCCTGTTGCTGGCGATTGCCGCAGTGGCCGTCGCCATGAGTCATTACTGCCGCAGCCGTTACGATCTGGTGGCGGTGCTGAAAACGCTGGGTGCCACGCGTAAATCGCTGCAGCGGCTGATTATCGGTCAGTGGCTGGCCGTGCTGCTGCTGGCGGCCATCGCCGGCAGTGCGCTGGGGCAGGGCATTGAAGTCGCGCTGCTGATAATGCTCAAACCGGTGCTGCCCGCCGCTTTACCGGCTGCCAGCGTCTGGCCGTGGCTGTGGGCGATTGGTGCGCTGGTATTGATCTCGCTGCTGGTCGGGTTGCGTCCGTACCGTCTGCTGATGGCCACACAGCCGCTGCGCGTGCTGCGTCGTGATGCGGTAGCCACACTGTGGCCGCTGCGTATTTATCTGCCGGTGATGGCGCTGGTGGTGGTAGCGCTCCTTGCGCTGCTGATGGGCGGCAGCAAAATGCTGTGGGCGCTGCTGGCTGGCGTGGTGATGCTGGCACTGCTGCTGGCGCTGCTCGGCTGGGGCACGCTCCTGCTGCTGCGCAGACTGGTGGTGCGTAATCTGGCGCTGCGCCTGGCGATCAACCGTCTGCTGCGTCAGCCAGCCATGACGCTCAGCCAGCTGGCGGCGTTTTCGCTCTCCTTTATGCTGCTGGCGTTATTGCTGGTGATGCGCGGCGATCTGCTCGATCGCTGGCAGCAGCAATTACCGGCGGATGCGCCCAACTATTTTCTGCTCAATCTGACCCAGCAGCAGGTGCCGCAGGTAGACGAGTTCCTGCGACAGCATCAGGTTAACGCCGGTACCTTCTATCCGATCGTGCGGGCAAGGCTCACTGAGCTGAACGGCAAGCCTGCCGATCCCAACCTGGATAACGCACTGAATCGCGAGCTTAATCTGACGTGGCAGGCTGAGCGTCCGGATCACAATCCGCTGGTGGCCGGCAGCTGGCCGCCGAAAGCCGGTGAAGTCTCGATGGAGGTCGAGCTGGCCGATCGTCTGGGCGTCAGGCTCGGCGACAGGCTGACATTTAGCGGCGATACGCAGCAGTTCAGTGCGACGATCACCAGTCTGCGCAAGGTCGACTGGGAGAGCCTGCGGCCAAACTTCTTCTTTATCTTCCCGCCGGGCGCGCTCGATCAGCAGCCACAAACCTGGCTGACCAGCTTCCGCATGGCGAACGATCCCGCGCTGCTGGCGCAGCTCAACCGCGCGTTCCCGACGCTGAGCCTGCTGGATGTCGGCAGCATGCTGAAGCAGATTGGACAGGTGCTGGCGCAGGTGAGCCAGGCGCTGGAGATCATGGTGATTCTGGTGACGGTTTGCGGTGTGTTGCTGCTACTGGCGCAGATCCAGGTCGGCATGCGCCAGCGCCGGCAGGAGCTGGTGGTGTATCGCACGCTCGGGGCCAGCCAGCGCCTGCTGCGCGGTACGCTGTGGTGTGAGTTTGCGCTGCTTGGCGTGGTCGCGGGAATCGCGGCGGCGCTGGGGGCGGAAGCGGCACTGTGGGGGCTTCAGCGCAAGATTTTTGATTTCCCGTGGCAGCCGGACTGGACGCTGTGGCTGGCGCTGCCGCTGTGTGGCGCGGCATTGCTGTCGCTGTGCGGCGGCTGGCTGGGTGTCCGCTTACTGAAGGGGAAAGCGCTGTTCAGACGGTTTGATGCTGCCTGATGCCCTCACCCCGGCCCTCTCCCACGGGAGAGGGGGCCGATCGAGCCCGTATGCGTGATTTTGCACTTCAGAACGTTCAGGTGAGCGTCAAACTTAAAGATCGCACCGTATAATCCCCTCTCCCTGTGGGAGAGGGCAAGGGTGAGGGGAACACCGCAGAACTACAGCTTCGCCACGGCCCACGCAATACCGCTCGCGTAGGCGTCAGGCAGTAGCGGCACCAGCGCATTGAGTGCGGCGGTGAGGCGTGCCGGATCGCTGTCGGTCAGATTCAGGTGGCCGACCTTACGTCCGGCGCGGACTTCTTTGTCGTACCAGTGCAGATGCACCAGCGGCTGCTGCAGCCAGTCGGTATTTAGGTCGGTGCCAATCAGGTTGACCATCACCGACGGCGCAAACACCACCGGCTGCGGCAGCGGCAGACCGAGCACCGCACGCAGGTGCAGTTCAAACTGGCTGATTGAGGCGCCATTCTGCGTCCAGTGGCCGCTGTTGTGCACGCGCGGTGCCAGCTCATTGATCAGCAAGCCCTGCGGCGTGACGAAACACTCCATCGCCATCACGCCCACGTAATTCAGCTCATGCATGATCGCGCTCAGCATCGCTTCTGCCTGCTGCTGTTGCGCGGCATCAGCCTGCGGGAAGGCAACGCTGGTGCGCAGAATGCCGTCCTGATGCAGGTTGTGCGTCAGCGGATAAAACACCGTGCGTCCATCGTGCCCGCGCGCGCCCACCAGCGAGACTTCACCGCTGAAGTTAATACCCTGCTCAACGATGCACTCGCCGTAGCACTCATCCGGCAGCGTTGCGGTTTCGTCGGCGCGCAGGCGCCACTGACCGCGGCCGTCGTAGCCGCCGGTGCGGCGCTTGACGATCGCCAGCTCGCCCAGCGTGCTAAATACCGCCGGCCACTCGCTTTTATCAGCCAGCAACTGCCACGGTGCGGTTGTCAGGTTGAGTTGGTCGAGCAGCTGCTTTTGCGTCAGGCGATCGGCGAGGCGCGGAAAAATATCGCGGTTGACGAACGCCGGATGGTTAGCCAGCTCGCGCGTCAGCGCGGTTTCCGGCCAGCGCTCGATTTCCGCCGTAATCACGCTTTGCGCGATCGGCAGTGCTGACGGCTCCGCGTCCAGCCCGACCGGATACACGGCGATGCCCAGCGGTTCGCCGGCCTGGCGCAGCATGCGGCCCAGCTGACCGTTGCCGAGTACGCAAACTGGCTTCATGCGTCCTCCCGCGGATCCGGATTATTCAGCACCTCATCGGTCTGGCTCTGACGCCAGGCGGCCAGGCGTGCAGCCAGTTCGCGATCGTGAATCGCCAGGATCTGCGCCGCCAGCAGCGCGGCGTTGGCGGCACCGGCTTTACCGATGGCCAGCGTACCGACCGGAATGCCGCGCGGCATCTGCACGATGGAGTAGAGGCTATCCACGCCGCTCAGCGCTGCGCTCTGTACCGGTACGCCCAGCACCGGCAGCAGGGTTTTCGCCGCCAGCATACCTGGCAGGTGCGCCGCACCGCCGGCACCGGCGATGATCACCTGAAAACCGTTGTCGGCTGCGCGCTCTGCGAAGCTGAACAGCTTATCTGGCGTACGGTGCGCAGAGACCACTTCAACGTGGAACGGGACATCCAGGCTGTTAAGGATTTCCTCGGCGAACTGCATGGTAGCCCAGTCACTTTTGGAACCCATGACGATGGCGATACGGGCCGGGGCGGCGTTGGATGACATGCGGTCAACTCCTGTGAATAATCAAACGAACCTGGCCGGGCGGGCAGGTAAAGAAGGGCACAGAGAATAGCACGAGACAGCGGCAAGGAAAACGGTTGCGTAGGCGGAAAACCGGCATTTCCGCCGCAAAAACTCAGAAAGGAAATTCGATTAACTGCACGCCCTGTGCGTCCAGCTGAATCATTGATCCGCGCTCATGCCACGCGCCCAGCACCGCGCGTTGCGCAGGCGTGCCGGCGAGCTCGAACTGATGAATCGCCGGACGATGGGTGTGGCCGTGAATCAGGATCGGCACCTGCTGGCGCGTCATCGCCGCGGCTACCGCCTGCGGATTGACGTCCATGATGCTCAGTGACTTGTGCTGGTTGGCCTGCTTGCTGTCGGCCCGCATCCGCGCAGCAATGCGCATGCGCAGACGCAACGGCAGCGCGAGAAACAGCCGCTGCAGCCAGCGCTGATGGACTTTGGCGCGAAAACGCTGATAACCGTGATCGTCAGTACACAGCGTGTCGCCATGCATCATCAGCACGCGCTGACCATAGCGCTCCAGCACCTGCTCTTCGGGCAGCAGCGTCATGCCGCTGGCGCGGGCGAACTGTTGACCTAACAGGAAGTCGCGATTGCCGTGAATAAAGAATTTTGGCACCGGCAGGGCACGCAGGGCGTCGGCGATCTGCTGATGCAGCGGATTAGGATCGTCATCGCCAATCCAGGCTTCAAACAGATCGCCAAGGATGTAAAGCGCATCACACTGCTGCGCTTCCCCCTGCAAAAAATGCAGAAAACCGGCAGTGATTGCCGGTTCTTCCTGACACAGATGTAAATCTGCGATAAACAGCGTGCGCGACATTACTCGCTGACGGTCACTTTCTGGATGATCACGTCATCAACCGGCACGTCCTGGTGCATGCCGCTGCGGCCGGTTTTCACTGCTTTGATTTTTTCGACCACGTCCATGCCTTCAACCACTTCAGCAAACACGCAGTAACCCCAGCCCTGCAGGCTTTCGTCACGGAAGTTCAGGAAGTCGTTATCGGCAACGTTGATGAAGAACTGTGCGGTAGCCGAGTGAGGTGCCTGGGTACGCGCCATCGCCAGCGTGCCTTTGGTGTTTTTCAGGCCGTTATTGGCTTCGTTGCGGATGTCTGCTTTGGTGGCTTTCTGCTTCATGCCCGGCTCGAAACCGCCGCCCTGAATCATGAAACCGTTGATCACGCGGTGAAAAATGGTGTTGTCGTAGAAACCTTCACGGCAGTAGTCCAGGAAGTTCTGTACGGTAGCCGGCGCTTTGTCATCGAAGGTTTTGATTACGATATCGCCATGGTTCGTCTGGAAAGTGACCATTATATTCGTCCTGTGGAGGTTGTCGTCAGTATCAACTGCCGCACCGGCAAGGCGGCGGGGCATTTTTGTAGACGCCTCTTATATCACAATTTCCAATAACGCGTCAGTAAGGCAACGGCAGTTGCGAAGCGAGCGATGCACAAGTCGGAAAAATACGGCACAATAACCGGCTACATCAAGAAGGCGTATCCCGCACACGTAAACAACGGAATCGTTCAATGCTAAAGATCTATAACACCCTGAGTCGCCAGAAAGAGGAATTTAAACCCATTCATGCCGGTGAAATCGGTATGTACGTGTGTGGAATCACGGTTTACGACCTCTGTCATATCGGCCATGGGCGTACCTTTGTGGCATTCGACGTGGTCGCGCGTTACCTGCGTTACGTGGGCTATAAACTGAAATACGTGCGTAATATCACCGACATCGATGACAAGATCATCAAACGTGCCAACGAAAACGGGGAAAGCATCGAAACGCTGACCAACCGGATGATCGCCGAAATGCACAAAGATTTTTCCGCGCTGGGGATTCTGCCGCCGGATCTCGAGCCGCGCGCCACGCGCCACATCGCGGAGATCATCGAACTGGTCGGCAAGCTGATCGATCGCGGCCATGCCTACGTGGCGGATAACGGCGACGTGATGTTTGATGTGCTGAGTGATAAAGATTACGGCGCGCTGTCGCGTCAGGATCTCGAACAGCTGCAGGCCGGCGCGCGCGTGGAAGTGGCGGAAGTGAAGCGCAACCCGATGGACTTTGTGCTGTGGAAAATGTCCAAAGCCGATGAGCCGGCGTGGAACTCACCGTGGGGCAACGGCCGCCCGGGCTGGCACATTGAGTGCTCGGCGATGAACTGCAAACAGCTTGGCACCCATTTCGACATCCACGGCGGCGGTTCAGACCTGATGTTCCCGCACCATGAGAACGAAGTGGCGCAGTCGACCTGTGCACACGATGGCCCGTACGTGAACTACTGGATGCACTCCGGCATGGTGATGGTTGACCGGGAAAAGATGTCGAAATCGCTCGGCAACTTCTTTACCGTGCGCGATGTGTTGCAGCACTACGATGCGGAAACCGTGCGCTACTTCCTGATGTCCGGCCACTATCGCAGCCAGCTTAACTATGGCGAAGATAACCTGAATCAGGCACGCGCGGCGCTGGAGCGCCTTTACACCGCGCTGCGCCATACCGATGCCAGCGCGACGCCGGCTGGCGGTGAGGCGTTTGAAGCCCGCTTCCGTACCGCCATGGACGATGATTTCAACACGCCGGAAGCTTACTCGGTGCTCTTCGATATGGCGCGTGAAGTCAATCGCCTGAAGGGTGAAGATAAAGCCGCCGCCGATGCGCTGGCCGCGAAACTGCGTCAGCTGGCCGATGTGCTGGGCATTCTGCAGCAGGATCCGGAGCAGTTCCTGCAGAGTGGCGCACAGGTGAATGCCGATGAAGTGGCGGAGATTGAACACTGGGTGAAAACCCGCGCCGATGCGCGCGCCTCGAAAGACTGGGCGCAGGCGGACATCGCACGTGACAAGCTGAACGAGCTGGGCGTCATCGTGGAAGATGGCCCGCAGGGATCAAGCTGGCGCCGTAAATAACAAAAAAGGCGAACTGCGGTTCGCCCTTTTTATCATCAGCAATTAACTGGTGTAGGGTGCGCATTCATGCGCACCTGGCTAATCAGGCCACAACCGTTACGCGCTGACCGGCAAACTCAACCGTCTGACCGGGAAAAATCTTGCAGCGCTTACGCGTCTCGATGGCACCATCGACACGCACTTCGCCTTCGTCGATCACCGCTTTGGCCTGCGCGCCGCTCTCCACCCAGCCTTCCAGCTTCAGCAGATCGCACAAATCAACGTGCGCATGTTTACCCAGTGAAAAACTCGCCATTATGCCTGCTCCACATCGTGATATTGCTCGCACGCCAGCAGCGTGTTCTCAATCAGCGTGGCGACCGTCATCGGGCCAACGCCGCCCGGTACAGGCGTGATGTAAGCCGCGCGCTCAGAGGCTGACGCAAAATCCACATCGCCGACCACTTTGCCGCTTTCCAGCCGGTTAATGCCGACATCAATCACAATCGCACCCGGTTTAATCCAGTCGCCCGGGATAAAGCCCGGCTTACCGACCGCCACTACCAGCAGGTCGGCATGCTCAACGTGATGGCGCAGATCTTTGGTAAAACGGTGAGTAACGGTGGTGGTGCAGCCGGCCAGCAGCAGCTCCATGCTCATCGGGCGACCAACGATATTCGATGCGCCAACCACCACGGCGTTCAGGCCGTAAGTATCGATGTTATAGCGCTCCAGCAGTGTCACGATGCCGCGTGGCGTACACGGACGCAGCTTAGGGGCGCGCTGGCACAAACGACCGACGTTATAAGGATGGAAGCCATCAACGTCTTTATCCGGCGTGATGCGCTCCAGCACTTTGACATTATCGATCCCGGCCGGCAGCGGCAGCTGCACCAGAATGCCATCGATAGCGTCGTCATTGTTCAGCTCATCGATCACCTCCAGCAGCTCGGCTTCGCTGGTGCTGGCGGGCAGGTTATAAGCGCGCGATACAAAACCGACCTCTTCGCAGGCGCGGCGTTTGTTAGCGACATAGATCTGCGATGCCGGGTTTTCACCGACCAGCACTACGGCCAGGCCAGGGGCGCGTTTACCGGCAGCGAGACGCTGCTGCACTTTTTCGGCAACCTCAAGGCGCACCTGCTGCGCAATCGTTTTACCGTCAATAATTTTTGCTGCCATCAGAGAGGAAATCCATCTGTAGAGAGTTGAATCGGGGATGGCGCCTATTCTGTCAGAAGCGCGTGCGGCTGTCAGTCACAGATTCGTTTACGCGACCGGTTTCCCGATTTTTCGCCGTGGCGCGCGCCATGCTTAGCGCGTATTATGCCCGCCAGGCAATGATGTGGAACACGTGATGATTTGGTTGATGCTCGCCACGCTGGCGATAGTGTTTGTTGTGGGATTTCAGCTGCTGACCGCCGGTTCGCGCCACGCCGCGCAGGCGCTCAGCAAGCGGCTGCAGCTGCCGCCGGTGCACGTTGAATCGCTGCTTGCGCAGATGGGCAAAGAGGCGGCAAACGAGTTCACCGATTACATTCGCGGCGACAACGAAGCGCACCTCAATAATGGCGCGGCAGTGCTGCTGATCTGGCAGGTGCTGATTGTCGATGGCAGCGATGAGAACGCGCAGCGCTGGCATCACATTCTGACGAAGGCGGGGTTCTCCGCCCTGATTTCACGGCAGCAGCTGTTGCTGGCGCTGGGGTTCCTGCGCCAGCTGGAGCCGGACAGCCAGGAGCTGAATGCGTTACGCGAGCAGTATAATGCGCGCTTTACGCCGCAGGGGATTGAACTGGAAGGGGAATCCGCGGAGGTGAGTAATCTGGTCTCGCTGAGTGAGTGGCGTCAGCGTCATTAAGGCGAATTGTTCATTCCCTCGACACTCTGCCGTCCGTTGGCGGCAAAAACGTTGACGCGCCAGCGTGCCGACGTATAATCCGACGCATCTTCTATGCGCCCTTAGCTCAGCTGGATAGAGCACCGGCCTTCTAAGCCGTAGGTCACAGGTTCGAATCCTGTAGGGCGTGCCAAACAAAATCAATCACTTAACAACCTCCTTCAGCCTTCAAAATTTCCCGTGGGACTGATTTGGGACACGACTGCCAAAAATCGCGTCAATTTGCCTCGCATGCTCTGTCAGATGATTCGGTGCCAGGTGAGCATACCGCTGAACCATTTCGATGCTCTCCCATCCGCCTATCTCTGTGCTGATGCCAGAGCACGACATGACAAGGCGAAACGCCAGCTCACTGGGGCATAAGCACCCTGATGAATTATTCTCGTTGACAGTCAACGCGCAATGCCTTTTTAGACAGGAATTATATAAGTTAACCTGACCATTCAGGATAGATGCGATGTTTCCTGCCAGACAGATTTTCTGAACCGCTGTCAGTCAGGCGCGGATGACGATATTCATTGAAAATATTTTAGAAATAATTATGGCACCTGACTCGGGATCGCGTCAGGCCATTCCTGCTAAATACTTACGGCCGTTAATATCAACCTGTCACCTGTTAAGCGGGGATGGTAAATAATAATTAACCTTTTATAAAAACTTTGCGGGCTATTTTTCTCGTTCTGGTTTCGTGGCGTTACGGCTG
>NZ_JASEWO010000423.1:0-509 GCF_030024295.1 Pantoea sp. Pa-EAmG | reverse complement strand
TACCGCAAAAAAGGAAGTGATTCCGTGATGGCATTCATCAGGAAAAAGTGGTTCGAATTGTTATGTAGCGAATGCCGAATTTAATGATCTTCATCTCTTCTGGTAAGAACAAATCTCAGCATTAAGTCATATAACATCGGCCTCAATGGTATTAGCGATTATCGGAACCGGAAGGGTAATGATAAACGCTACGGCTAATATCCAGTAAACGACAGCTGCGACGGGTACCGATGTCGAAAGTGGTTTGCAGGAAGTTGACCGCCTGACGCTTTTCATTCGTAGTGAAGAAGTTTTTCAGCACGCTTTGCAGCATCTCCTTGTCGGAGCTCAGGGTCTGCAGCTCGCGCGTAAGGTTCTGCAGTTTATCCTCCAACTCCTTGATTTTTCGACCCTCCTCTGAAGAAAGCCCGGAGAACTTCTTCTTCCAGCTATAGAAGGTGGCCTCGGAAATGCCCAGCTCCTCACAAATCTCCCTGACTTTCACTCCTGTTTCAGAAGCTTTAATGGCA
>NZ_JASEWO010000230.1:0-5870 GCF_030024295.1 Pantoea sp. Pa-EAmG | reverse complement strand
CGTGGTGGCTGGTCTAACATCCGCGGCCGCGGGGTTGTTTTGCCTTTTTTTTCTGCCCGCCGCCTTACGTTCTCTCCCGCCGCCTTGCGATTATTCCGCGCAGCGTGACAGGTTCAGGGTTGTCGCAGGGGAGAGGTTAAGTCACTTTGCCTTCACGCGCGGCACGTCACTAATACGCGTGGTGTAAGCCGGAGACAGCATGTCGCGTTTCATCGCCCAGGGTTTCTGGATGCCCTGACCGGCAAACCACAAGGCACCGCGCTGGTGAGCGTTGATCTTATCCATCAGCGCCATCAGCTGATCGCTGTTACGGCGCGGCTGATAGTCAGCAAACAGATCAAGCTGCGCCACCCCGTCGCTGAAGAAGTCTCCCAGCATCACGCCGCCTTTCAGGTAGCGCTTGCCGGGGATCCAGATGCGATCCAGGCAGTTGAGCGTGGCCTGAATGATGTCGCGGCTGTCGGCGGTAGGGGTAATCAGCGTCTGGCTGGCGGCATTGGCATAGTAGGGCTGATGCGGATCGTGCGGGCTGGTGCGGATAAAGGTGCCGATGTAGCGGCAGTACTGACGCTCGCTGCGCAGTTTCTCCGCTGCGCGTGCCGCATAGCTGGCGATGGCTTCGCGCATATCCTGATAATCGGTAATGCGATCGCCAAACGAGCGCGAGCAGAGGATATTCTGCCGGTGCGGAATCACCTCTTCAAACGCCAGGCACGGTTCGCCGCGCAGCTCGCGCACGGTGCGCTCCAGCACCACGCCGAAATGCTTGCGGATCAGCGCAGTGGGGGTCTCCGCCAGCTGCAGAGCGGTTTGAATGCCCATCAGGTTCAGCTTGTTAGATAAACGGCGGCCGACGCCCCACACTTCCTCTACGCCCACCCGCTGCATCAGGCCGCGCTGGCGCGCCGGATCAGAGAGGTCCATGACGTTTTCGGCTTTGGTCCAGCGTTTGGCCGCCCAGTTAGCCAGCTTGGCGAGGGTTTTCGTTGGCGCGATGCCGACGCCCACTTTCAGGTGCGTCTCTTTCCACAGGCAGTCACGTACCTGCTCTCCAAAGCGCGTCAGCGAGGTGTAGCCTTCAATTCCGCTGACATCAAGAAAGGCCTCGTCAATCGAATAGACGTCCACGCGCGGTGCCAGCCGGTCGAGCGTCTCCATCACGCGCGCCGACATGTTGCCGTACAGCGCATAGTTAGATGAAAACACCACCACCTGATGACGCATCAGCTCGTCGCGATGTTTAAACCAGGGCGCACCCATTTTGATGCCGAGCGCCTTCGCTTCGCGGCTCAGCGAGATAATGCAGCCATCATTGTTTGACAGCACCACGATCGGCCTGCCGCGCAGATCCGGGCGAAACACGGTTTCGCAGCTGGCGTAGAAAGAGTTTACGTCGACCAATGCATACATCATCGGCACCCCGAAAATACTGTATATAAAAACAGTATAGGTCAGATGCAGTAAAAATGAGAAGCAGAAATCGATCTGTCCGGCCAGGTTGCTGGTGGGGAAAAGAACAGGGTGGTTACAGATAGCAGGACGAAAAAAACGGCGTTCCCGTCAGGGAAACGCCGTGGGCCAGGGGCCAGTTACTGCGCGAGAAAAAAACGTGTCACTGCCTGGTCTGACTGAACGTCAGGGCGACTTCTTGCTGCCTGCTTCCGCGCCGGTAATCGGATCGATCAGCGGATCGGACGCGGTGCGTGCGGCCAGCGCGTCAATGTCGCGCTGCTCATCCGGCGACAGCGTCACGGAGGGCAGACCATCTCCGCCGTCAACGGCTGGCTGCGGATCGGCCACATAATCGAAGTTGTCATCGGAGTTCCAGCTACCGCGCACGTCATCACCTTCCGACATGTTGTAGTAGTTGTGCGCATACTGCTCAATTGGCGGCAGCTTGCCCGGTGGGAAGTTGTCGCGAATGGAGTACAGCGCTTTCTCAAATGAAAGCTGGTGCGCGGCTTCACGCGTCATCAGGAAGCCTAACGCATCCTTCACGCCGACATCGTCAGTGACGTTGATCAGGCGTTCATAGATGATTTTGGCGCGCGCTTCGGCGGCGATATTAGAACGCAGATCCGCCGTCACTTCGCCGATGGTATCCACGTAAGCCGCGGTCCACGGCACGCCGCCGGAGTTGGTCAGCGGCGGACCACCGCCATAAAGAATCGAAGTCAGATGGCTATCGTTACCGGCACCCGTGATTGAGCGATATAGTTCGCCTTCCTCTTCAGTGCCTTCGGCCAGCTTGCCTTTGGCGCCTTTATTGAGCATGCCAACCAGCGAGCCGATAATCTCAAGATGACTGAGCTCCTCGGTAGCGATATCCATCAGCAGGTCGCGGCGTCCTAAATCCTCATCGCCGAGGCCCTGGGTAAAATAGCGCATGGCTGCTGCCAGTTCGCCCTGCGGACCACCAAACTGCTCTAATAGCAGATTGGCCAGGCCCGGGTTCGGCGCACTGACGCGCACCGTGTACTGCAGTTTCTTAACGTGTCGAAACATAGCTCACCTCAAAAAGTCTCTTACGAAAGGAGAAAATCAGCGTTTCGCTTTCGCGTCCGGGTCTTCGCTGCGCAGCAGGAACTGATCGGTCAGTTCAGGCATGTGCGTTAACATCCAGTCCGCCATCGCGATCTCCTGCTCACAGATCTGTTTGAGAATGGCCACGCTCTCCTGATCCCCGGCACGCGTGGCGGCGCTGATCAGGCTGGTGTAACTGCCAATCTCGGCATTCTCGAACACGTAGCCGCTGATAGCGCCTTTCACCACTTCGTCTTCCGCGAAGGTACCGCCAAAGGCCTGGCCCATGGCGGCCATTTTCCCCATAACGTCTTTCACGCTGGAGTGGGAAATGCCGTGACGGTCGAGAATGGATTCCAGCAAAGACTGCTGCTGACGGGTTTCTTCGATGTGCTGCTCAATGCGTGCACGCAGCTGCGGGTAGTTTTCCAGGCGTTTTGCCATCTGCTCGAGCATGGTTTCGGCCTGTTTTTCCATGGCATGAGCGTCGCGCAGCCAGTCGTGATAATGCGAAAGTGCGGATGTGGTCGTCATATCTACCTCCGTTGTACGGCAGTCGCGTTACTGCTTTTCCGCGATATCCGTGAGTTTTTCATCGGTGGATTTTTCTTCGGCTAATGTGGCGGCCAGCAGCTCTGCGGCCTGGTTGAGCTCCAGCTTTTTCGCCATGGCCACCAGCGTGCCGTAGGTGGCGATTTCATAGTGCTCAACCTTCTGCGCCGCGCCGATCAGGCCAGCATCGCGCACCGGGCCGGCTTCGGTGGATTCAATCAGCTCCTGCGCTTCTTCTACCAGGCCTTCCAGTGCATGGCACTTCATACGCATGATGCGCAGCTCATCGTGGCTCTCTACGACCTGATCGAGGCGCTCAATTTGTCCCTGGGTCTCTTCCAGATGTTGCTGAAAAGCGTTTTTTAAACTTTCATCGGAGGCTGCCCGGACCAGTTTGGGTAACGCACGAGTGATCTGTTTCTCCGCGCTGTAAACGTCCGAAAGATCGTGAATAAAAAGATCGAGTAGCGATTTAACTTTCATGAAATATTCTCCGAATCGGTGATTAACGGGAGGCTGAAGCCATTAAGTGATAACGCGATTAAAGAGAGGGAATGAAACGAAGCAATAAATCCCTGTCATCCTGTTGATGACGGAGCATTCCCTGCTCCGAGACATTCCTTACTCTGCGTTACAGCGCATCAGGAATCGCGATGGCTATTCTGTCCGCCTTTTTTGCCGGCTTCGGACGCTTTCTCACGGTCGTTTTTGAAATTACCGCCGCTGTTTTGTCCGCCTTTTTTACCCGCTTCAGATGCTTTCTCTTTGTCTTCTGCGAAATTACCTGAACCGCCTCTATGCTCTGTCATACTATTACCTCGTGATGAGTAATAAATAACATCACGCATCTGCCGCCATGCATGTTTTGCACACTTAATACTAATGCAGACTGCCTCACTGACAAGCGCGACGGTTATATTTTTCACGCCTCGCTAACGCTATATTGATGAGAAGGCTGGAGATTGTGGTGTAAAATAACCACGCTATTTTTAGCGAGCCGGTCCATATTACGGTCTCGCTTTTAACCCGCCTGATGATTATTTATGCTCAACACATTTTCCTCCGGTGGGAATTTTATCCGCCCGGCTTATTTATTTACGTTTAATCATTGAACGGCGAAGCGGCGCTAAATAGCGTCGAGCAGACGGTTCAATTCCGCCAGACTAAAAAGGGTCGCTTTGCGCACCACTTCTTCACCTTCACCTGAAAACCACTGCCGGCTGGTGTGCACGCTGCCATCTGCCAGGCACCATGCAAACCACACGGTGCCGGCTGGCGTGCCGTCCTCACCGCCGTCCGGGCCGGCATAGCCACTGACGGCAATAGCCAGCGTATCCCCGGAGAGCTTTTTGGCGCCGCAGGCCATCTCCCGTACCGCGGCTTCACTGACGGCGGTATCACGCGCCAGCGTCTCCGCGCTGACGCCCAGCACGCGCTGCTTCGCCTGATTGGTGTAAGTAATAAAGCCGCTGCTGTAAAAGCGGCTGCTGTCGCTGGCGGCCGCCAGCGCGGAACCGACCCAGCCAGAGGTGCAGGATTCGGCGGTGGTGACGCTCAGGCCGGCGGCCAGTAATTTATTACCCACTTCGGTCGCTAAATTAACCAGTTCTTCATCCATATTCTGTATTCCTTGTCAGAGTAAAATTAATAAACCCCGTCTCTGGCGCTGCTCACAGGCATTGCCAGCGGCGGGCATCCGAATTATAGGCGTAATTTCTGCACCGCTGCTTAGCCGAATTAAACTGTTACCGAGGATCCCGGCGTTTACCGCTAAGCTTAAAATTCAGGACAAAGAGGAAATAACCTTAGCGATAAGATGTCAGCTAATTAACTGTAAGAGGAATAACGCCATGAAGAAAGATGAGTTAGCCAGCCGTGATTATCCGGTACAGGAGGATATGCGCTGGCAACGCAGGGAGAGTGTTATACAGCGTATCGGTGAATACGTGCTGATGGTGATTGTGATCCTGGGTGCCTGCGGGCTGTTTTCCAAAGGCATATTAAGTGACGGGCAGGCGCAGTCGGCTGATGGTTCCGTCAGCCTGCGCTATGAACGTTTTGGTCGCATCGACAGCAATATGAACCTGCGGATTCGCGTGGCACCGCAGAGCGGCGAACGTTTCACCGTCACGCTAGGCAGCGGCGCGTTAGACGATTTGCAGATCCAGACGCTACAGCCACAGCCACAGCAGGCCATCACGCGGGATAACACGCTGCAGCTTACTTACGCCAGCGAGGCGGCAGCAGGTCATGTGATCTGGCTGGGGATTCAGCCGCAGGCGGCGGGACGGGTTGCGCTGAGCGTGCACGTCAATCATCAGGTACCGGTAAAGGTATCGCAGTGGATTTACCCATAAAAGGAGAGCGTTATGGAAACGGTATTACGCGCAGCCGCCATTTATCTGTTGTTAATGGTGGTATTTAAAATTGCCGGTCGACGCACACTGCTGCAAATGACCTCATTCGATTTGATTCTGCTGCTGATTATTAGCGAAGCCACACAGCAGGCATTGCTGGGTGATGACTTTTCCGTTACCGGTGCCAGTCTCACCATCATTACCTTAATCACTATTGATATTGTGCTGGGCAAACTCAAAGCGCGCTTTCCGCTATTCGAACAAATGGCGGAGGGAGGACCGCTGATTTTGGTGGAGCATGGCCGGATATTAACGCAGCGGCTAAAAATGTCGGGCATCAGTCGGGAAGATATCCTCGAGGCCGCGCGTTCAGGTCAGGGGCTGGAACGCATCGATCAAATTAAATACGCGGTGCTGGAAGTGAGCGGTCATATTTCC
>NZ_JASEWO010000229.1:0-5894 GCF_030024295.1 Pantoea sp. Pa-EAmG | reverse complement strand
GAATCCGTAACGCGCTTCGCTCTTTTTCATCGCTGATACGTGAAGTTGACTGTGCGATGCCCTGAAGCAACGGACTTATTTCCTTAAGGTAGCGCTCGCCTGCCATGGTCAGAAACATACCTTTTGCTGAACGGCTAAAGAGAGTGAAGCCAACCTGATTCTCCAGTTTTGCCAGTTGATGGCTGGCAGCCGACGGCGTAATGCTAAGTTCCTCCGCGGCTCTTGCCACGTTGCCAAAATGAGCCACCTCTTCAAAAACACGCAGTGATTTAAACGAGGGAAAGGAGTCTACTTTTTTGTTCATGCGTGTTCCCTTATTCAGTATTTGTGATATTCAACTCATTTCAAATTGCAAAATTGTTAACCTCATCAAACCAACAAATTCATTCAGCATCAAATGAATTTTTTTGCATTGCCTTTAAACCTGCCTTTTTCAATGCTGAATGCGACCCTACAGGCATTAAGCCAAACCTACGCATAAAAATGATACCGGAGTTAGATATGTTGCTTAAAAATAAAGTCGCCATTATCACGGGAGCCGCCTCCGAGCGTGGAATTGGACGCGCCACTGCTGCCTGTTTTGCGGAGCACGGTGCACGCGTCGTTATACTGGATCTCGATGAGGGCGCCGCGCAGAAGGCAGCCTCTCAAATCGGTGAGGAGCATCTTGGTCTGGCAGTCAATGTTACCGATCCACATGCCATACAGCAGGCCGTCACCCGCGTGGTGAATACATTCGGCCGCGTTGACATCCTGGTTAACAATGCCGGGATTACCCAGCCGGTTAAAACGCTTGAAATCAGCGCCGATGACTATAACCGCATTATGGACGTCAACCTGAGGGGAACGCTGCTGATGTCACAGGCCGTCATACCCCAGATGAAGCGTCAGGGTGGAGGAAGCATTATCTGTCTGTCGTCGGTTTCTGCTCAGCGCGGTGGCGGAATTTTCGGCGGCCCACATTACAGCGCGGCCAAGGCCGGCGTACTGGGTCTGACAAAAGCCATGGCTCGTGAGTTCGGTCCGGACCAGATTCGAGTCAATGCACTAACGCCGGGGCTGATTCATACCGATATCACTGGCGGACTCATGCAGGACGAGCGACGTCATGCCATCATCGACGGTATTCCGCTCGGCAGACTCGGCAGCGCCAGTGATGTGGCTAATGCTGCACTTTTCCTGGCTTCTGACCTTTCATCTTACCTAACCGGTGTCACGCTGGACGTTAACGGCGGCATGTTAATTCACTAAGCGCTCAGACCATTCAGTTCAGCTTCAACTGAACACATCCGGAGTCAATATCATGACCACTCTTAACTTGAGTGCATCTGACGGTGCGCGTAACAGCGCGTACCGTAAAACGGCCTGGCGCCTAATGCCTTTTCTGATGTTGTGTTACCTCTGTGCTTACCTTGACCGGGTTAACGTCAGCTTTGCCAAACTGCAGATGATGGGCGATCTGTCACTGAGCGAAACAGTTTACGGTTTAGGTGCCGGTATCTTCTTCATCGGGTACTTTACTTTTGAGGTTCCGAGCAATCTTATCCTGCATCGCGTGGGGGCCCGTCGCTGGATCGCGCGCATTATGATCACCTGGGGCCTGATATCAGGGATGTTTGCCTTTGTGGAAACGGCCTGGCAGTTCTATCTGCTGCGTTTCCTGTTAGGCGTGGCCGAGGCGGGCCTTGCCCCCGGTCTCCTGCTTTATCTGACCTACTGGTTTCCCTCTCACCGGCGCGCGCGCATGACCGTTCTGTGGTTTGTGGCGATCCCCTTGTCTGGCATGGTTGGTAGTCCTGTTTCAGGCTGGATTATGGACGCCTTTTCAGGCTATCGCGACTGGGCTGGTTGGCAGTGGATGTTCATCCTTGAAGCCATACCAACGGTTCTCATGGGATTTGTCGTGCTTGCCGTCCTCAAGGATCGGGTAGAACAGGCCAGCTGGCTCGATGAAAGTGAGAAAAAAATGGTCCGTGCCGATCTTGATGAAGATAACCAGCAAAAATCACATCATGGCACAGTCAGAGCGTTCCTGGCCGATAAGCGTCTGTGGCTGCTGGCACTCATCTACTTTTGCGTGGTCATGGGGCAGTATGCCCTGACGTTCTGGCTGCCAACGCTGGTGCGTAATGCGGGTATTCAGGATCCACTGCACATCGGGCTGTTCACCAGTATTCCCTATTTCTGCGCAATCATAGCCATGTTACTGGCCGGCCGCAGCGGCGACAGGCATCGTGAAAGACGCTGGCATCTGATTATCCCTATGCTCACCGGCATGATCGGACTCTCGCTGGCTACGCTGCTGGGCCACAGCGTCACTATCTCGCTGTTTTTCCTGAGCGTGGCCGCTGCAGGTATTCTCTCAGCCTCCTCTCTTTTCTGGATGTTACCGACCAATCTCCTTGGGGGCGTTTCTGCCGCTGCGGGTATCGCTGCGGTGAACTGCATTGCCAATCTTGCCGGCTTCTTCTCACCCTGGCTGATTGGTGCCATAACGACCCGGGCGGGCACACCCGCGATGGGTATGTATTTCATCTCTGCCGTGCTGCTGTTTGGAGCCCTTTGCGTGCTCCGTATCCGCGCAGCAGATGTAAACCGCTAATCAGGAGACACGATGAACAATACAGTAATAACATTAAGACAGCGTGCGACCAGTATTCGTCGCCACGCCCTGCTGATGGGCCAGGTTCAGGGGCAGGGATACATAGGACAGGCGCTCGGTGCTGCTGATCTGCTGGCTGTCAGCTATTTTCATGCGCTGAATTACCGGCCGGCGGAGCCTGAATGGGAAGGCCGGGACCGCTTCTATCTGTCGATCGGACATTATGCGATTGCCCTTTATGCCGCACTGCTTGAAGCGGGTGTTATTCCCGAGAGTGAGCGTGAAACCTACGGCAGCGATGAGAGCAGGTTGCCCATGTCAGGCATGGCAGCCTATACCCCGGGAATGGAAATTACCGGAGGATCGCTCGGCCACGGTCTTGGCATCGCCGTGGGGGCCTGTCTGGCGCTCAGGAAGAAAGGTTCATCTTCGTTTGTTTACAACCTGCTGTCTGACGGTGAGCTGAATGAAGGCTCGACCTGGGAGGCGGCCATGTCGGCGTCACACTGGAAGCTGAATAATCTGATAGCACTGATCGACGTGAATAACCAGCAGGCCGACGGTCATTCATCGGAAATTCTGGCCTTTGAGCCCATCGTCGATCGCTGGCAGGCCTTTGGATGGCACGTTCAGCGCGTCGATGGTAACGATATCGACGCACTCACTGTCGCCTTTGATACTGCACGTCGCTGGGAGGGAGCCCAACCCCGCGTCATCATCTGTGATACCCGAATGGGTAAAGGCGTTCCGTTTCTGGAAACACGTGAAAAAACCCACTTTATCCGCGTCGACGCAGACGAGTGGGATAAAGCCCTGACCGCGCTGGAGCAAGGAGAGTAAGATGACCGTAACGCAAAAGAAACGCCTGACAACCTCGGCCATGATTGCTTCTATCGCAGCGGAAGGGCAGCCAACGCTGTCCGCACCTTTCGGGCATGCCCTGGTTGACGTGGCCAGACAGCGTCAGGATATCGTCGGCCTCACGGCAGACCTCAGCAAATATACGGATTTGCACTTATTTGCAGAAGCCTGTCCCGAGCGTTTTTTCCAGATGGGCATGGCTGAACAGCTACTGATGAGCGCTGCAGCCGGCATGGCCCGCGAAGGGTTTACGCCGTTTGTGACCACCTACGCCGTATTTGCCTCTCGTCGCGCCTACGATTTTATCTGTATGGCCATTGCTGAAGAGAACCTGAATGTGAAAATTGCCTGCGCCCTGCCCGGCCTGACCACGGGCTACGGGCCCAGCCATCAGGCAACGGAGGACCTGGCCATTTTCCGGGGTATGCCTAACCTGACCATTATCGATCCCTGTGATGCGCACGAAATCAGTCAGGTGGTGCCGGTAATTGCTGAACATCAGGGGCCAGTCTACATGCGTCTGCTGCGCGGAAAGGTCCCCGTTGTGCTGGATAAATATGACTACCGCTACCAGCATGGTAAGGCTCAACGCCTGCGATCAGGCAAACATGCAATCATTATTGCGAGCGGCCTGATGACCATGCGCGCACTGGAGGCCGCTGAGGAACTGGAAAAAAGAGGATTAGAGGTAGGGGTGGTGCACTCTCCGGTGATAAAACCCCTTGATGAAGTGACGATCCTCCGGGAGGCCGGCGAAGCGGTAGCTGACGGACGGCTGGTAATAACAGCAGAAAATCACTCAGTTACCGGAGGTCTAGGTGAAGCAATTGCCTCCACGCTGATGCGACACGGTGTGACCCCCCGTTTTCGTCAGATTGCCCTGCCTGACGAATTTCTGGCGGCAGGTGCCCTCCCGACGCTGCATGACCGGTACGGCATTTCAACCGCCGCGATGGTGACACAGATTGAACAGTGGCTTCTCAGCTAAATCAGGGGGGTGTCACAATCACTGGTAGCATCTGGGGCTGAACCGCAAAGAGGCAGGGTGATCATCCCTGCTTCTGCTTCTTCGCGGTAATTCAAAGCAAAGCCGCAGGTTAATCCTATGCCAATGCCAAAATCTGACTTATCCATTAATCGGTATCGGTATACATGCCGGCCATGTTGACCACCCGCCGTTTTCCGCATGCTTCTGCAATAACGGCGGGCACACCGCGAGCACCTGATTCGTGCATCAGCAGCTGCGCCTGCATAACACGCCGCTGATTCACTCTTAGAAGTTCGGCGTCTTCCCGGATGTCAATCAGGTATTCACGCCTGAACTGCCGCGCGCCTCCATCCATTTACGGTACTGGGAAGGTGTCATGCCCATTACCTGCGAGAAGGCCTTACGAAAAGCAGTGTCTTCGGTATAGCCACATTCGGCAGCAACCTCTCGGATATTGCTTACAGGATTTGCGAGCAATACGCACGCCGATTCAATTCTGACCCGGGTAATAAATTCTTTTGGACTTTCCTGCGTGAGTTTTTTGAGCTTTCGCTGCAGTGTTCTCTCTGTCGTATTCAGCATTGCGGCCAGCCCTTCCGCGCTGATGGCAGGATTGCGATAGCGGATTATCTCTTCAGCGCGCATCAGCAGGGGGTGGCGGGTATTAATGAAGCCCGGAGGAGCATAAACCTGCTGAGACAGTGGCTGGCTGTCAGCCACGGCCATGTCTGCCGTCAGCCTGGCAACATCTGCGCCCGCCTCACGCTTGATGATGTGCAGGGCCAGCGCAGCCCAGGAAAGGGGGCCGCCGCTGGTCAGAACGCGGTCATCCTCTTCAAGCGCTTTTCCCCACACCGGCCTGGCATCGGGATAGCGTTGCTGAAGCGTATGGTACAGCCACCACGTGGTGGTACACCTCCGGCCGTCAAGCAACCCGGCTTCTCCCAAAATAAAACCGCCAGCACAGGCACCTGCGACCCTGGCACCTTCCTCATAACGCTCCCTTACCCAGGTCGCCGCATGCCTGACACTGTCGCTGTTGACAGGCATACGACCCGCATTCAGCGCCATCCCGGTGGCGATGATGATGTCAGGCTGGCCGGCCGACAGAAAGGAGGAGTCAACAGGAATTAATCTGCCCTGCACATCCCATACGGGGCCACCGTCTGCGCTGACGATCGCGGTTTCAAAGGGGGCTGTTGTGAAGCGGCCGGCATGCTCCGGGCTCGCAAGAACGGCCTGATTAGTGATCCAGAACATGTCAGAAAGCCCGGCAATTGCAGAGAGAAGGCTACCATCGAGGGCCAGTAAGGCGATGCGCATCAAATATACCCCGGTATTAATTTGTCGTTTTTAGCATGCTTAAAGTCCCTTCCCGTACCTTACTCCCTGGCCCTGCTCCTTCTACACTCACCATCATGACGAGCCTGATAAATATTGATC
>NZ_JASEWO010000228.1:0-5897 GCF_030024295.1 Pantoea sp. Pa-EAmG | reverse complement strand
AGGTATCGGATTGCGCACTCCAGACTGCGCTGCGCTATCTCATGCTGAGAGTTGACGGCGATATTTTTTATATGTACTGACCCTGACAGCTTGAGTTCCACATGTATCATCCAGCTTCCTATTCTGATGCGCATCTCATCAAGTGAGTACACAGAGGAGATGCGCACATTGCTTTTACCTGAGTCATAAGACACTTATTTTACTGCATTAATAACGTGTTCTGTGACTGGTCAGTAAGGACTGCGCAATCGGCTGATGTTTTTCATCAATCATTGAAGGCGCGTGGTCGAGGCAGGCCAGAAACCGTTCAGCCCAGTCGTGGCAGGTGTTGAGGTGCATCGCTTGCATCATGCGCGCGTGCAGGCTGCGCCGCGTTCTCAGATCAAGAGAAAGCGCAGTGTGAATGGCATCCGCGATTGCGTCAGGATCGTAAGGATTGACAATTATTGCGCCGTCCATCTGCTCAGCAGCGCCGGCAAAGTGTGACAGGATGAGTACTCCCGGGTTATTGCTGTCCTGCAGCGCAACGTACATCTTGGCCATCAGGCTCATGCCCGATAACAGCGGAGTGACCAGCGCCACGCGCGATGCCCGGTAGATGCCGGCCTGCTCCTCACGACTGTAAGCCCGGGTCAGACAGTTCACCGGATACCAGTTCATCATGCCGTGAACGCCGTTTAATTCACCGCAAAGGCTTTCAAGGCTGTGGCTGATACCTTGCGCGCAATGAGCGTGACCTGCTGCCGGGCACGCAAGCTGCAGCAGGTGAATATTATTCAGGTACTGATCATGTTTGCGCAGGAGCACTTCAATGGCACTGATTCGATAGGGAAGCCCGGCGCTGTCATCAAGGTGCCCCCCGCTCAGGACCGTATTTTCTCCCAGCTCCTCCCGGCACTGTTGCTCCATGTATCCGCAGCTGTTGCTGTCGCGCAGGCATTGCGCGTCGTCAAAATCTATGCCGACGGGGAAAACGCCCATACTGACAATGCGTCCCTGAATACGAAATGAGCCGGCTGCCAGTCGCTCGGTGCGGTATTCGCTCTCCAGCCAGACGATGAAGTTATTCATGTCCTGAACCGTTTGGAAACCCAACTGGTCACAGCAAAGCAGGGAATCAGCGAGCCATCGCCAGTCGGGTACGGCTTCGAAAACTTTGCCCGACGGAAAAGGCTGGTGCAGAAAAAAACCGATCGGATGGGTCAGCCCGGCATCACGTAGGTATCGTGCGCAGGCCATCAGATGGTAGTCCTGTATCCAGATGATGTCATCCGGCATGGCATATTCGCTGATGGCACGCGCATAGGCTTCATTAAGCTTCTGGTACTCTGCCCGCCCCTGAGATGAAAACCTGGCCAGGTCGGGACGCTGATGAAATACCGCCCAAAGGCCTCTTTGTACGTAATCACGATAGCCTTCCTGCACTTCGCCGCTGCTGAGGGCAAAGGAAACCGTGTCATACCCGCCATTCTGCCGGAAAAGCAGTGGCCGTGAGCTGTCGGGTGCCTGAACTTCGGTTTTGCCGTTCCAGCTGACCCAGAGTCCCCCCCGGCGGGAGAGAATGCTCTCATAAACGGCTGTAAGGGTGGAGCGCTGAGACTGATTGTGTGACACCAGGATAAGACCTGACATATTGTTTTCCTTATGAGACTGCTGACCTTCCGGCGTGCATTGCTGTAGCAACGTACCCGGAAATGCCGGACGGAGGAGATACTGCAGAATGCCGCTCATGACCGCCTGACCTTCCCGTTTAATGTCTGAGTAAATGGTCTGAAAGACCGGCTTCGGCGTAGCCGGGGTGTCCGGCTTTTAACCCGTAAATTCCCGGGAGCGCCGGATGGCCTGTGAACCCGCATTTTTCAAGGAATTCCTGCGAAGTCTCACTCAGGCAGAGGATCGTGCTGCATCCCCGCGCGGCGGGATGTGAAACGCAGCAGCTCAGCAGCCATGAACCCAGCCCGATAAAGCGATATTCCGGAGAGATATAGAGGTCACGTATCACTGCGATCTCAGCCATGTCCGTCACGATGCGGGCAAAGCCGATCTGGCGTTCGTTTCGGTAAAGACCAAAGCAAAGGCTGCCGCTGAGCGCCAGCGCAAGATGACGGGTGTCCGGGGACTTCACTTCCAGCCACCCGAATATCAGCCGGTGATCAAGCAGTGACGGGTCGGTGTTAATTTCAAGAGCATCCCTGAACCATTTGCGTGGCGACAGCAGGCGAAGACGCTGCTGTCCGGTCAGGTCGGCCAGAGCCGAGAAGCTGCCGTGGAGTCCGTTAAATGCCGGATTAACGCTTTTCATCAACCGATACCTTATGTGTGAGCGCATGCGCGCCCGGTGCAGATGATTTAAGCGCCTTGCATATAAAATTTGCGTAAAATAGTTCTTTGAGAGCATAAAAAACCCGAAAAAACATCATGCTTTTCTTGTTCAGGCCCCCGTCACTCCCACCCATCCTGCCGCGCTGGAAGTGCTGAACAAGCTGCGCGCGGACGGAATGACGCACACGCTAATGCTGACGGGCGATAACGAAGGCACCGCGCGCACTATTGCCGCTCAGGCAGGCGTTGAGGCGTGGCGAGCTGAACTGCTGCCAGAAGATAAGGTCAGTGTGATTGAGGAGTGGCAGCATACAGGCGTGCGCATTGCCATGGGCTGCGCCGGAACGGATTCGGCAATTGAAACGGCCGACGTGGTGCTGATGTCCGATCGAATTAAGCAACTTCCCCATGCATTTGCGCTTAGTAAGCTGACGGCCGCCATTATCCGTCAGAACATTATCTTTCTCTCGCCGTTAAGCTAGTTGCGCTGTCGCTGATATTCCCCGGCTGACGCTGTGGGTGGCGGTTCTGAGTGATACCGGCGCGGCGCTGCTGGTCATACTCAACAGTCTGCGACTGCTGCGCTTCAGCCGTGAACACCTCACCCACTGCCCGGACTTGTGCCGGGCACTGTCCCCCATATGTTGAATTCTTTTCTGAATCAGTCGGGTAGCTGGATTAAAGCGCTCGATCGGATATGCTTCAGTTACGGAAACTGAGGAAATGACAATGACAAAAACACAATGGATTCTAGGTCAGATCACGCGGAAGCTGTGGTTTCGGAGCGCATTATTTGCAGTGCTGGCGGTCCTGACCGCGCTGCTGGCCATCGCGCTGAAACCCGTATTACCCGCTTCGGCTTCGGGTCTGACTGGCGCAGATTCCGTCGATAAAATTCTGACCATCCTGGCTTCAAGCATGCTGGCGGTCACCACCTTTTCACTCAACATTGTGGTGTCTGCCTATAACACCGCCAGCAGTAGCGTTACCCCCCGCGCCACGCGACTGTTGCTTGAGGACCGTACGACGCAGAACGTGCTTGCCACTTTCATCGGCTCTTTCCTCTACAGCCTGGTGGGTATCATTGCCCTCAGCATGGGTGCCTTTGGCGCTCACGGACGGGTGATTCTGTTTTTTGTTACCCTCGCCGTGATAGTCATGATTGTGCTTACGCTGCTGCGCTGGATTCAGCACCTGGCGCTGTTTGGCCGTATGGATGATACCTGCCAGCGCGTTGAGCTGGCCACCGTCCGGGCGCTGAAAGAGCGTCTCAGCACGCCGCTCATGGGGTGCGCGCCCTGGCCCGCTGATGAGCAATCCTTCGATGCCGGGTATGTGCTTACCAGTTCCGGCGTAGGCTACCTTCAGCATATTGACATGCAGCGCCTTGCCACGCTGGCAGAGGAGAAAAGCATAGACATCTTTCTGGAGGTGCAGCCCGGCGCGTTTTTGCATGGCACCACTACTCTGCTAAGGACGGGCATCGCACCGGATGAGGAGACGGCCAGCGAATTCCGCGCGTCGTTTACCGTCGGTGAACAGCGTTCTTTTGAGCAGGACCCACGTTTTGGGCTGTGTGTGTTATCGGAAATTGCCTCTCGCGCCCTTTCGCCTGCCGTCAACGCTCCGGGAACGGCCATCGATATTATCGGACGGGCCGTAAGGATCCTCAGCGCAGACAATAAAACTGAAACGGATAAACCTCTTTATCCCCGGCTGCACATGCGTCCGCTGATGATGCGCGATCTCTTCGATGATGTGTTTACCGCCATTGCCAGGGACGGTGCCGGCATGCTTGAGGTGCAGATTCGGTTGCATAAAGCACTGGCAGCACTCTCCAGATTACGACCTGAAATTTATGCAGAAGAAGCATACCGCCACAGCGCTGGCGCACTCCGGCGTGCAAAGAAGGTGATGTCCTCAGAGGACGATATTGCCATGCTGACGACCCTGTTCGTCAGGCTGAATGTGCCGGATACACACCCTTCCCGGGATAACATGTAGAAGAGAGATAGTCAGCCTCAGCGTGTTGCCTGCCAGAGACAGGCAACACGCTGAATGAGAGTCAGGTACGCCAGAAAAAGCGGGAAAGAAGTATCAGAACCGGGTAGATTTCAAGCCGGCCCATAATCATGGCAACACACATCAGGTATTTGGCCGCCGCATTGAGCGTGCCAAAAGTGGATGCTGTTTCCCCCGCGCCCAGTCCCATGTTGTTAATACAGGCAGCGACCGTCGCAAAGGAAGTCAGCAGATCGTACCCCATCATATTCAGGATCCCGATAAACAGTACGGTCAGCGTGATATAGAGAAAGAAAAAGCTCCAGACAGACCGGAGCACTCTGTCACTGACAACATTGCCCCCTACCCGCACGCTAATCAGCGCCCGGGGATGCGCGAGCTGATGAATTTCTTGCCGGCTCTGGCGGAACAACACCAGAAAACGCAGCGCCTTGATCCCGCCGCAGGTTGATCCTACACAGCCGCCTAAAAAGCTGGCCAACAGTAAAAACACAATAGTATGGGATGGCCAGTCCGCATAATCTGCCGTCGCAAGGCCATTGTCTGTGATCATTGAGCTGGCAAGGAAGTATGCGTGAACCAGACTGTCTCCGAAACCGTACATGCCCGCGTGCCATACCTGCCATGCAGTTACAAGGATCACACCTGCTGCAATAAGCAGGAAAAATTTCAGTTCAGCGTTCCGTCTGAATGGTGCAAACGTCCTGCGGATAACGGCCATGTACCACAGCGTAAAGTTGAATCCGGAGAGTAGTGAAAACGTGCCGGCAACCAGCTCCGCCGCATGGCTCTGATAAAACCCAAGACTTTCACTGTGCGTTGAAAATCCACCAAGAGAAACCGTAGAAAGGCCGTGGCAGACCGCGTCAAAAAAAGGCATTCCGGTCAGCCAGTAAGCTAGCGAGCAGATACTGCCCAGCACACAGTAGGTCAGCCAGAGGCTCTTGGCGGTATCTGCCAGCCGGGGCGTCAGTCGCTCTTCTTTAAACGGCCCCGGCATTTCTGACTGGTAGAGTTTCATTCCCCCGACGCCCAGCAGTGGCAGAACGGCCACGGCCAGCACGATGACGCCCAGCCCGCCAATGAAATTCAGCTGCGCACGATAGTAGAGGTAAGCGGCAGGCAGCTGACTGACATCCCCCACCACCGTTGCGCCGGTGGTGGTGATGCCGGATACGCCCTCGAATAGCGCGTCTGCAAAGCGAAATCCCAGCGAATCGTTCAACCAGAACGGCATTGCACTGATAAGTGAAAAAAGCAGCCAGAACAGAACGATGATGATGAAGCCATCCCGGGTACGAAGCTGAACGCTCGCCTGCCGAGTCAACAGATAAACGGTGCCGCCGCCGCTGAAGCACAGCCCGAAAGTATAAAGAAAATCGACGTAACCGGTGTCATGGGTGAAGATCTCGATCATCATCGGTATCAGCATTGACAGGCTGTAAAGCATCACCAGAAATCCGCTGAGATGCAGAATCACGCCCACTCTTGAGGCATCAGAAAATCGGGTGGGGTTCACTTGATACTCCGCTCATAACTGTAATGTGCCGCTG
>NZ_JASEWO010000422.1:0-524 GCF_030024295.1 Pantoea sp. Pa-EAmG | reverse complement strand
AGCAACTGGATGAGGCGCGCAGGAATCTGGAAAACCTGCCGGATTTGACGCCACAGCGCATCACGCGCGAGGCAGCACTGGAAAATCTGAAAGACACCATTCTGGTGCTGGCAAAGGAGAAGGGCTACACCGTGGCGGATATCAAGGCGGCGCTGGATGCCATGGAATTCCGCTTCAGTGAAAAAGCAATTTCCGGCGTAATCAATGAGAGCAATGGAAAGAAAAAACGGCAGCCGCGAAAGGCTGAACCGGCTCAGGTGAAAAGCACGCCGCAGGACGAACAGCCCGCGTCATGATGGTATCCGGCAGGAGAATAATCACCTGCCGGATGTTTTTTCTACCAGTTATGAACGTTAAATTCTTCCAGTAATTCTGCATCTGCGTCGAAGTGAATCATCGCAAACTGGCATTTTTCGGTCAGAAAGGTGATAACCCGGCAGAAATCACCAGATAGCCCTTCTTCACTGAGTTGTGCTGCAGCATCCGTTCTGGCTGATACGCGGATAAGAAACCCGCTGGTCGTC
>NZ_JASEWO010000227.1:0-5949 GCF_030024295.1 Pantoea sp. Pa-EAmG | reverse complement strand
TGAATAAGCGTGTGTACTTATGCCTGTTAAATTAAATTTAATTCCTGAACCTGCACTACGGCCAAAACCACCAGTTCGATCGCGCTGGCTGAAAGGTCTGGCCGGAATATTGGTGACCGGGGCACTCTGGGCGTGGTTCTCAGGGTTACCCGTCAAATCAGTCGAATTCTGGCTGGTTTCTGTTGGTATCCCGGTACTGTTGTGGCTGGCCGTAGCATGGTGCCGGGAGATGGTTTATCTGCTTGGGCAGATTCAGACAAATGCGTGGGATAAACACCGCGAAGACGCCATTCTACAGGCCGTTCGCCGTGGGCGCAGAACGCTACAAATCCTCTACGGGGCGTATATTACCGCATTGAGCAGCCCGGAGGAGCGGTTCCGCTTCCCCTCTGCAGAGGCATTTTTTCAGCATGAGAGCGCCCTGCGTGCGCAGACATCCTGGCAAGGAGGTGGTAATACGCGTCACAGCCGCATCATCCCTACCGATATTTCTCCTGATGTGTTTTTGTCGCAGATTTTTGCGGATTTACTGCCAGCGCTGGCTGTTTCACTCGGTCAGTATCCCGTTGAGCAGTCAGTGACCGTGCTGTTCGAGGCCGATACTTCTGTATCCAGTCAGCGGGTGCGGGACTTGTGGCGTGATGTCTGGCAAAAGAACGGCATCCGGCAGCAGTTAGAATATATCGAAGGCCACGGTCTGACGGCGATTGATCGCTGGCTGGATAACCGTATCCGCGAAAACACGTTGCTGCTGGTGGTTGCGTTGCAGATTGCCCCGGAGAACCCGGATGGCTCGGCGGAAGCGGTGACTGCGCTGTTGCTGGGCAATCGACTGACGCAGAACACCCTCACGCCGTTTGCATTGTTGCACCGCCCGGAACAGAGCGTACCGGACACGCTGGCGGAAAACATTACGCAAGCGATGGACTGGGGGCCAGTGCAGCCGGAGGACGTGCATCATTTATGGCGAGCCGGGTTGTCCGTGAGTGGGCAAAAGGCGATAGCCGCTCTGAATGGACTTTCGCCGCTTCAGGGCGTGGACATGAATACGGCGCAGTATGACATTGATACTGCACTGGGACAGGCAGGGTGTGCAGCTCCCTGGCTGGCGATTGCTGTTGCAACACAGGCGGCTGTGAAGATGCAGGAAAACCAGTTGATTATTAGCGGTGAACAGAACGGCACAGTCATGTGGAGTACGGTGATAACACCTTATCTGTCAGGGAAGGAGAACCATAATTGAGATATTTTCCATTGCCGGTGAAAAAGGCAGAGATGAGATTCTGGCTGATAATGCTGTTGTTGGCTGTAACGATGGGTCTGGCCTGCTTTGTAGTCTGGCAGTATCCGGAAAAAGCGGGATTGACGCCAGGTAGCGTAAGTCAAATCCGCTGGCTGGCGGGGTTGTGTGTTGCTGTGGCAGGTAGCCTGTTATTTGCCGTTCTGACATTCTATGGCGCTCGTTTTGCCGGGCGGCAGAGCTTCCGGCAGGTGCGTGCGGAAATGAAGGGAGATGATGTTCCTCGTGAGGAAAAAACATCGCCGGAAGCCCCCCTTTTTGACAGTACGTTTTCCGGACTGGTGGCTCACCTCCGTCGCCGCTATAACCTCTTCTGGCGCAGGAAAGTCAGTCTGTTGCTGGTTTGCGGCGAACCTACGCACATTGCCGCCATTGCTCCCGGTCTGACAGAGAAACAGTGGCTGGAGGGTAGGCAAACGGTGCTGATTTACGGCGGCAGCCTGTTATCTGCACCGGACGCAGAGCGCCTTGCCGCCCTGCGTAAACTGCGCCGCAACCGTCCGCTCGACGGCATTGTGCTGGCTCTGAATGATACCCAGACAACAGCCGGTACGCTGGATAACCATCTCCGCACGCTGGAACAGGTCGGGGAGGCGCTGCACTACCAGCCGCCGGTCTACCTCTGGCAGGTGCATGACAGCGACTGGCCGCAGGAGACGCGTGCCACTCAGGCGCTGGGGGCGTTGTTCCCGGCACGGGCCACGCCGGAGGTGGCTGAACGGCATCTCCGCGCTATTCTGCCGTCCCTGCGAGAGCAGGGGATGGCGCAGCTATGCGCTAACCCGGCCCACGATTTTCTGCTGCGTTTCGGACGCGCTCTTGAGGAAAACGGCATTGCCCACTGGCGCACGCTGCTGACCCCATGGCTGACGGAGCACCTGAAGCGTATTCCCCTGCGCGGCCTGATGTTCAGCCCGTCGCTGACGGCGGAGAACGTGACTGGCGAGGGGCTTCATCCCCACCGCTGGTCCGCTCCGGCGGTGTGGCAGGGCGTGACGGATGACTGTATTCGTGCGCGCGGTGTGCCGGTTGGGATGCCCTGGCAGCGTACCCTCGGCATCAGCCTGCTGGCGCTGATTGCCCTGTGGGGGGCTTGCAGCCTGCTCTCGTTTATAGTCAATCGCCAGCATATTGTGAGCGCTACTGAGCGGGTGCAACAGCTGGTACAGCATCCGGCTATTAATGATGAACAACTGATGGCGTTACAGTTACTGCGTAATGATATCGGACGGATGCAGAACCAGGAGGCACACGGTGCTCCCTGGTACCAGCGTTTCGGTCTTGACCACAATGCGCCGCTCTCAGCCGCCCTGATGCCCTGGTACACGCAGGCGAACAACCGACTGATCCGCGATGCGGCAGTACAGGCACTGACCCAAAAACTGACCGTGCTGGCAAACCTGCCGCCACGCAGCCCGCAGCGGGCTGCACTTGCGAAAACGGGTTACGACCAATTGAAAGCGTACCTGATGATGGCGCTTCCGGATAAAGCGGATGCGGCCTTTTACACCCAGGTGATGACAGGCACCCGGCCTGCCCGTACCGCGGTTTCTCCGGCGTTGTGGCAGAGTATTGCACCGGATTTGTGGACATTTTACGTGCAGAACCTGCCGTCTCAGCCGTCCTGGAAAATCACGCCGGACACACAACTGGTGACCCAGGTGCGTCAGGTATTGCTGGAGCAAATTGGCCAGCGGAACGCCGAAAGCACCCTGTACGAGAATATGCTCACGCAGGTGCGGCGCAACTATGCTGACATGACTCTTGAGGATATGACACCGCAGACCGATGCCGCCCGCTTGTTCAGCACGCAGGAGGTAGTGCCGGGGATGTTCACCCGTCAGGCGTGGGAAGGGGGCGTTCAGGATGCAATTGATAAAGCGGTGGCCTCACGGCGCGATGAAATTGACTGGGTACTAAGCGATAACCGCAAAACGGTCTCAGGCGTTGTGTCGCCGGAGGCGCTGAAACAGCGCCTGACGGACCGCTACTTCACCGATTTCGCTGGCGCATGGCTGAACTTCCTCAACAGTATCCGGTTGAATCCCGCACACAATATCGCCGACGTCACCGACCAGTTGACCCTGACAGGCGATGTGCGCCAGTCACCGCTGATTGCCCTGATGAACACGCTGGCGTACCAGGGGCAGACCGGGCAGCAGAAAGAGGCGATAGCTGATTCGCTGGTGAAATCGGCGAAAAATCTGCTGGGTAAAGACGAGCAGCCAGTGATTGACCAGCAGGCCGCCGGGCCAGTCAGCCCGCTGGACGGCACATTTGGGCCGCTTCTGGCGCTGATGGGAAAAAACAGTGCGCAGAACGTTATGGCGGCGGACAGCTCGCTCAGCCTCCAGACGTATCTCACCCGCCTGACCCGCGTGCGCCTGCGGCTTCAGCAGGTGGCGGGCGCCCCTGATCCGCAGGCGATGATGCAGCAGCTGGCGCAGACGGTGTTTCAGGGCAAGAGCGTTGACCTGACCGATACCCGGGAATACGGCAGCCTGGTGGCGGCGAGTCTTGGCGAGGAGTGGAGCAGTTTTGGTGACACGATGTTCGTTCAACCGCTGGCCCAGGCCTGGGAGACCGTGCTTCAGCCATCGGCGGCCAGCCTGAACGAGGCATGGCAGCGTTCCGTAGTTGCTAACTGGCATTCCGCATTTGACGGCCGTTATCCTTTTGCCGCCGGAAATAATGATGCCTCGCTGCCGATGCTGGCCGCGTTCATCCGCCGAGACAGCGGGCGCATCGATCACTTCCTGACAACGCAGCTGGGCGGGGTGCTGCACCGGGAGGGCAGCACCTGGGTGGCCGACAGCACCAACAGTCAGGGGCTTGCGTTCAGTCCGGCGTTCCTGAAGGCGATTAACCAGTTGAGCGAACTTTCCGACATCCTGTTTACTGACGGCAGCCAGGGCATCAGCTTTGAGATGCAGGGGGTAGCGATGCCGGAAGTTGTTGAAACGCAACTGACCCTGGATGGTCAGAAACTGCATTATTTCAACCAGCTTGCCGACTGGCAGAGCATCCGCTGGCCGGGGGTGATGAATAAACCCGGCGCAATGCTGACCTGGACCTCAACCGCGGCAGGTGCCCGGCTGTTTGAAAACGACAGCGGTCCGTGGGGCGTTATCCGAATGCTGGAGAAAATGAAGCGGCGGAAGGAAAACGACGGTCTGTACCGGCTGACCGTGTCTGCGCCGGACAATCGACAGCTTCAGTGGCTGCTGCGTACGGAATTGGGCGACGGTCCGCTCGCGCTGTTGAAGCTGCGCAACTTTACCCTGCCTTCTCAGATATTCAGCGTGGATGCCGCCATACTGACCGAAAATGAACCGGCAGACGTGGAATATGGTGATAACGATATTTCATCCGGCGCAGTGGATGATGACTGAATATAGCCGGCAGTGTCACAGTATGCTACGTCCTTTGGCGCACAACATTTGTCCCCCATCTACGCCGCGCCCAGTGGCCTGGGCACCGGATAGGACAAAAATGCAGGATACACAGAAACGGTAGATGAGCTGGATAGAGCCGGTATTCATTCGACAACCCTGACGCACGTGCACTGGGGGACGGAACAGTTGTTTGAGGTGAAGGCGAGGCGGCTAAAACCGATGCGGATGAAGGCGGGGCGCAACGAAGCGGACAAAACGCGCCTAAATCCCGATATGGAGCATCTTCTGGCCGGGCTGATTGCCATTGATCCGGAACGGGCCGCCGTGCTGTGCCAGTAACATTCGTAATAAGCAAACAGGACGTATTATATGGCAAAGGGTAATTATCTGGTACGCGGGGATAGGACTACCTGCGGTGGCGTTATTGTTGAGGGCTGTGAAGATCACTGTCTGTTCGGAAAGGCTGTTTCCCGCGAAGGGGATAAAGTGACCTGCGGGAGGTTTCCCGGCATATATAACATCGTCGGCGGTATCGCGATTGACAGCGTACACGGGCGCAGGATGGCCGGGACGCTGGACAGTTACAGTTCCTGCCCGTGTCAGTCGAGGTTTATTGCGTCAATGGTGGACGATACGTATGAGAAAGCGCCCAGTAGTTAGAGCGAACCAGAACAATATGGACAATCTGCTAAAAAGAACCCCACAGGCAAAGGAAATGGTGTCCTTTTAAAAAAATCAGTATGGTGATGTGATTCTGGATGGTAATGGTAACCCGGTGTATGAGATGGAAGAAAGTAAACGACCCACAGAGGATGAAATGAATGATACGTTAAGAGCACAAAAAGCAGCGCTGGAAAGAAGGCTCAAGGAATGAGTTCGCTGGAGTGAACAGGATCGTGCCGCGTTCAAAAAGGTTTTTGGCCGAGATGACGAAGCTTCGCATCAGAAAATTCTCGGTGCCGTAAAGAAAGAAATAGAACTTAATACATCAATGACGTATCAGAAATTCAGATTTGCAGATCAACATGTATATGCCTGCGTGAGCAATGCTGATAAAGATCACTATATAACGATAGCCAATAAATTTCTTTCTGCACCGATGAATGGTAAAGATTCAAAAGTTGTGACGTTATGCCATGAAATGTCACATTTTAATGATGTGCTGGGGACAACTGATGATGGACTCAGCGCGGTTGCGATAAAATTGACCCAGGAGGGTAAACCTGAAGCACTGGATACCGCTTATAACTTTGA
>NZ_JASEWO010000226.1:0-5959 GCF_030024295.1 Pantoea sp. Pa-EAmG | reverse complement strand
GAGGAAGTGACTGCGTTAACTGACTGCGACATCTCTGCCTCCTCCACTAAATTCAGAGAGAATTTGGCAGAGAATACTACAGATCTCTTAAATCAGCGACTTAACTTTATGCAGAGGTGTGAGATACGTTGGCGCGCATCTCACCTGGAAGCGAAGAAAATCTTATTTCTGCTGGTCAGTAGGATGATTGCCAGTCTTTACCACCGTCCCACCGTGACTGCCAGTGCGCCAGGTAGGTCTGCGCCAGTGCCGGTACGCCGCGCACAACCAGCGCGTTCTCGGAGTTCGATTCCGCCGCGCTGCGGGTGTAATTGAACGAGCCCGTTTCCACGTTCTGCCCGTCGGTCACGATCACCTTGTCGTGCATAATTTTGTACTGATCGTTTGTGCGCAGCGGAATGCCGGCGTTGGCCAGCACGTTCAGTGCCGCCTGGCTGGCTTTGCTGCGGTTTCCTTTGTCGTCAACCACCACCCTGTCGTCAACGCCGCGCCGCCTGGCGGCAACCAGCGCCCTGACCACCTCCGGAGAGGTGAAGCTGTACCCCATCAGGCGGATACTCTCCCGGGCGCTGTCCAGCGTGCGCAGGACCAGCTGCTGCGCGCTGCCTTCCGGTGAAAATCCGACGTCAATGGCCGGCGCGTCGGCTGACGCTGCGGCTGAAAAAGTCAGGCACATCGCCACCGCGATCGCCGCTGAAGTAAGTTTCATCGTTGTTCTCTTTTCCGTGCCGGCGCGCTGCCGGCAGTATGCATGAAAGGGAATAAAGCAGGAGAGGTAGCCGGACGCGGTCAGGCCCGCTCTCCCGCTGCCGGTGCAGACCTGAGCTGCACGTAATTCAGCGCGGCTTCGTCAATGGCCTCCCGTGAAGCCCCCATGAGGCGCGGGCTGCGCAGGCGTACCCTGTATCCCCTGCCGCGTGCTGGCAGGCTGGTGCCTACAATGCGCCAGAGGATGGCTGAACGCACTGCAGCTGCAGGCGATCGCTTCCAGCTGAACGCACATTCAAGATCAAATTCACAGACTGCAGCCAGCGCCGGGTCGGTCAGCACCAGCAGGCTGGTATCCTGCGCGCCCGGCGGCGCGTCGAGCACCTGCAGAATGTGCTGCACCCGGTCGGCCCGCACGTAGCTGCGGCGCTGGCGGTAAGGCATGGTCGCCAGCAGCCGGGCTTCCGAAGGCGGATTCACCTCCATAAAGCGGTTGATGCGCACCGCCTCCTTCGTGAACTTGTCGGCGTCGGCGATATAGAGCGAGCTGCCGCGGACCACCTGCCCCCGGAACAGGGTGACGTTTTCGCCCTCCTGCAGCGCCTGCACCTCCTCAACGTCGACCTTTTTCTTTTCGCTCACCTGCAGGCGCGGATCGTCGTTCAGGCCGCTGCCGATGATGCTCCCCGTCTGTACCAGCGCGCTCATGTGCGCGCGGTATTCGGTACCGGCCATCAGCTGCAGGATTTCCAGCGTGTCTTTCGGATCCATGATTTTGCCGGTGATGCGCACCCCCATGTTGGCGATAAGCGTCCACACCGCGTCGCCCGCGGCCGTCTTCAGGCGCTGCACCTCCTGCCCGGCCAGCAGCAGGCAGTAGCCCAGCGAGCGGATCTGCGTGGCCAGCTCGCCCAGCTTTTCGCTGTAGCCGGCGCCCACCTCGTCGATGATCCAGAGCAGCGGAAACCGGTCCTTAAATTTCCGTACCTTCATGTTGTCCTCCGGCCGCCCTTCCAGCTTCTCACCGAGGTCCTGGCTTAAAATCATGGCCAGCTGCGACTGGTAGAGCCGGCCCAGCGTGCTGCTCTCCGTCGCGGAGAGCTCAAGCGCCGGCACCAGAACAATCAGGATGCGGTCGTTGTGCACCACGTCGCGCAGGTCGATGTCGCCCGCGTCGCGCGCAAACACGTGGCCGTACGTGTCGTTAAACAGGCTCAGCATGCGCGTGTACTGCTGCATCAGGTAGCCGTGCTGGCGGTTCGCCTCCGGATCCCACTCGGACGGCGTGGCCACCTTGTCCAGGTCGAAGCCGGCCAGCGTGCTGAGGTAGTTCTCCAGCGCCACGCGGATTTCCTCGTGCCACTGCTCCTCAACCGCCTGCACGTAGAGCCCGGCAATTTTACGCAGCGGCAGGTGTGACTGGATGGTCCGCTGCGACATCACCGTGCCCTCGCGCCGGCACTTATAGACCAGCGCGGTCACCAGCGCCTGGTTCATGGAGCGGGCCTTTTCCTGCCAGTCGCCGCCGCTGCTGCCGGTTTTCGGCAGCATCGAGTCCATCAGGTTGATGGTGTAAGTTTCCTGCGCGATGCCGAACACGTTAGTGGTGTTGGTCTGCGGTCGCCCCTTCACGTCTTCCAGCAGCTCCTGCGCCCGCGAGCGCCCGCCGGTGATGAAGTTCATCATCCGCAGGTCGTCCTCGCGGCCGAAGCGGCGGGCCATGGACATCATGCCGAGCGCCACGTCGTTCTGCGCCTTGTGGTCGGAGAAAATGACGCCCTTGCCCCAGCACAGCGCGTTGAACACCCAGCCCAGCAGCGTCTCCGTTTTACCGGCGCCGGTGGTGCCGAACATCAGCACGTGACGCGTCAGGTCGTCCATCGAGAGCCAGAGCTCGCGCCCGGCGTCCCTGCCGCGCAGATAGCCGGCGTACAGGATGCCGGCCGCGCGGCTGGTATGAATGCGCACGGTGGCCACCGGCAGAAAGCCCAGCACCTTCGCCGGCACCCTGCGCTCGGTCGACGGATCCTCCCGGTTCATGTCGGCCGGCATGCGCATCGGCATTTTCCAGCGGCCGGCGGGCGCCACGACCAGCGACCAGAACAGCAGCACCGGCAGGCTCAGCAACAGCGTCGCCGGCCAGACGATGCCGGCACCCACGGCGCCCGCCATTCCCCAGGCGAGCGTGCCGGTCTCGCTCAGCACGTCGATTATCCACGAACGCCCCGCGTGCCGGTTGACGCGCGCGCGGTCGAGCGCAGCGTTACTGTCGGTCATGGCCACCTCCGTTTAAAAAGTCCGTGAGCGCCGCCGGCGAGCTCAGCACGCCCTGCGGCACGTAGCGCCCGTCGTCCGAAATCGTCCACGGCGTACCCGGCAGACGATACGCCCGGAACGCCACCTCGTTGACGCCGATTGCCCCGCGCGCCGTCTCGGCCTGCGCGTCATCCGCTGCGGCAGGCGCACGCGGCGCGGCGCCCGGCACGCCCATGCCGGCATCCGCGGCGAACAGTTGCTTCCAGGCGGCTGCGCGCTGATCTTCCGGCAGCATCATGACCGGCGTCAGCTTCTGCAGTGACGCCTCCCGCCCCTCGATGGTGACCGGGAATATCACCACGTTAACCATGCCCGCGGCCGTTTCATAATGGCGCTCCATGCGACGGCAGTTAGGACACTCCGGATCGGCGAAGACATAGAGGGTGCGCGCGTGCCCGGAAGACAGCGGCACGGTGAAGAGTGCGCGTGATGCCGCGCTGCGGAGTTTTGCCGGCAGCTCAGCGCGCACGCTCTGCGGCAGGTCCCAGCCGTCGGCCGGGGCAGCGGCGGCTGGCGGCTGAGGTTGCGTGGACTGCTGCACAACCGCACGGCCAGGCTGCGGCTCATGAGTGCGGTACGGCATCCCGGTCCGGACACCCGGCTCGGCGGTCGCATAGCGTACAGGTCCGTCCGCTGAATGAAATACTGTACGGGTATCCACCTTAGTGAGCATTTGCGGGTTTTCGGGCGTAAAGAGGCGGGAAGCCATCACGACTGTTGTCAGCCATCCCGCCGTCAGGGCGGCCACGGCCAGGGCATAGCCGAACTTCCGCAGTTTACGTTCGCGAAGGCGTTTATTCTCTGCAATGGTCAGAAGGTCAGTAATACAGCACAGCAGCTGGCCGGAATCGTCACCGCGGTAAAGCGGCGCGAGCGCATCGCGGGCGTTCTGTGCGTACAGCCCGTCACCGTGCATGACGAACCACGGCCTCTCTTTCAGAGGCAGGGCAAAAAGCGGCGCTGAAACGGCACGGGTCAGAAATACCGCGCCGTTCATTCCATGTCCCTCTTCGGGCGTTTCGCGGCGGGCACTCAACAGGTCGCCATTAATTTCGGCCACGAACGGGCCCTCTCTGCGTGAAATCGTCATGGTCATATCCTTGTCTCAGCGCGCGACGGCGCCGTCAGTAAATTCGTCTTCGCCCTCGCCGGGCAGATAAAGTGCGTCAGGGAACGGCATTTCGCGCTGCGGTTTCGCGCGTTTTGGCCGGACGTCGCGCGGGTATACGAGCCCGAGTGACTCGAGCTCCAGCTGCAGCCCGTCGACCGCCTCGCCGGTCATCAGTGGCGGGCACGGCAGGCCGAGCCGGGCGGCCAGCTGCTCCGCGCGGGCCTGCGCGATGATCCCCGCGCCTTCCACAAACACCTTGGCGGTGTCGGCGGTGTGCAGCCCGTACCACAGCGTGCGATCGCAGCCTTTCAGCCAGCGGAACCGTGCGGGCGGAAGGCGCAGGTCGCGGCCGTAAAGTCCGGCCAGCGCGGAGCGCACCGTGCGGTGCGTCTTCAGCCATTCGCTCACGCCCGGGCTGGCCAGCACGCGCGCCACGTGCTTTTCTGCAACCCGCCAGTCGGGCACCGTGCGGAATTCGGGCGCCCGGAATGGCCGGCGGATGACGCACGAGCGGTTCAGGTCATCCAGCAGCGTGGTGGCCGCCTTACGGTCTCCGGAGAAGACCTGCAGGCCAAAGATGGCCAGCAGCGCGCGCTCGTGCGGCTGCCACTGATCCGGAGGCATCATCGCCGGGCCGGTCTGCGCGTCGAACAGGGCCGTCGCTGCGGCGCGGTCAAGCACCCGGCGCTTAATAAGCCCGTGCACGTCGGCAAACTCCTCCGGCTTCTGCGCCCAGGCGTTTTCCGGCGTGGTGTCGTTCATCAGGCCGTCCCCGCGGTGCCCGGAAAGGACCGGTATCACCGAAGGGGCAAAGGTGGCCATCACGCGGGGCAGTGAATGAATGTCGATCGCGCGCCGGCTGCGAAAGCCCAGCGCCGGGTGACGCGCCAGCGCCCAGCTGGTCACGATGACCAGGGGCAGCATGGGCACAAACAGGATGCCGGCCGTGTGGTTCATGACGTCGCGCCATTCGCTGAATGCCACCGAGTCCGCACCGTTGCTGGTCGAGGCCAGCAGGTTGATGCGCTCCGCGGCATAGCGGTGAATGTGAGGGAAGTCGGCCAGGCGCCACAGCCAGTAGAGGGACCAGCAGCTCCAGCGCACGAAGTCGGCGAAAAAGAGCCAGCAGAGCAGGAGCACCAGCCCACAGGTAAGCAACACCATTGCCGACTCGTTACTGCCGGCGGCGTTCGGGTGATAGGTATTCATGTAAGCATTTCCGGAAGCGGTAGCGGACGCGGGAGCCCGCCGGACTGCAGATAAGAAAACACCGGCGCGGTGGCCGGTGTCAGGGGAAAAGCGTCAGGATGTCAGGAGTAATCAGTTGCTGGCCTGAGGAACCACCACGTCGTGTTCAAACTCAACGAAGCGGCTCTGGATACTCACGTGCAGTGGCCATGGCTCCTGGGGGAACGATTCAGGGTAGCAGTTGTGGCTCATCGCACCGAGCGTATCAAACAGCTCCTTAGCCACCGTCGGATGCGCGTTAACGCTCAGTACCGGTACTTCAGGATTTTTGGTGTTCAGGCGCAGCGTGCCGTCTTCCAGCTCGCGATCTGTCCAGTCGCGCATGGTGAGACCGATAACGTCGACGACGCCTTTTTTCACCATGTGGATGTACAGAATGTTGCCCGATTTAATATCGATGCCCAGGTATTTGCCGCGGCCCGCATCCATCACCTGATGCTGCTTAAGCGGGCTGAAACGCTCGTCACTGGTGAGTAGCACGACCATCTTATTAAGCTGGCTACGGCGACGGATAATACTGAAACGACGATAGCCTAATGGAATGATGATCCCTGCCCAAATAATGATAAACAGATA
>NZ_JASEWO010000421.1:0-536 GCF_030024295.1 Pantoea sp. Pa-EAmG | reverse complement strand
ATAAAGGCGTACCTCAGTCGGACAGCTTTGCGAAGTACGCCGCGGCTTTTTTTAATATGTCCCGTTCGTCGGTAACCCGCTTCAGCTCCTTCTGGAGCCGGCGGATCTCGGCCTGAGCATCTGACTGTTCTTTATGAGTGGATGAGTCCGGACCGTACTTCTTTATCCAGGCGTAAAGGCTGTGGGTGGTGATATCGAGACGTGTTGCAACGCTGGCAACAGAATAACCGCGATCAACAACCTGTTTGACTGCTTCAATTTTAAACTCTTCGGGATAACGCTTACCGCTCATGGGCACCTCTCTTTAAGCCATCTTAAATGACTCGGAGGTGTCTGTTAAACCCGTGGCGATTCATTGTATTACCTGTGCCATCGTTCTCTCCGGTGGCACAGTGTTTCAGAAGGGTTGTTCAGACCCGATTACATCATAAGTGTATCAGTCGTCACCTCCTTGACGCTCTTCGGGGCTACAAGTTTTCGAGCCTCATCGTTCAGCGCCAGGCTGGCAACAAATTCGTCAGGACGCTTTACAAACC
>NZ_JASEWO010000420.1:0-543 GCF_030024295.1 Pantoea sp. Pa-EAmG | reverse complement strand
TGTCCTTTGTCATCCGGGATTGCATTGACCAGCCGATAATTTTGCGTGAGAACAGGTCAACAACCACGGCCAGATACAGCCAGCCCTCGTGAGTCCTGATGTAGGTTATGTCCGTTACCCAACGCTCATCCGGAGCATCCGGATTGAACTGTCGCTGGAGCCTGTTGGGCGACACGATACTGGCCTCGCCTTTGCGTGCCCGCGGGCTCCGGTACCCGACCTGGGCCTTTATCCCGACACGCTTCATCAGTCGCCAGACTCTGTTCACTCCGCACTGTTGCCCGCAATCCCGCAAGTCCACATGGATCTTGCGATAACCATAAACGCAACCGGACTCCAGCCAGAACTGTTTAATCTGTCCCGTCAGTCTCAGATCTACCTGGTGGCGCTTAGAATGCGGCTGCTGAAGCCAGGCGTAAAAGCCACTGGGATGAACATCCAGCACCCGACAGAGCAGACGAACAGGCCAGCAACTGCTGTTGTCACGGATAAAGGCGTACCTCAGTCGGACAGCTTTGCGAAGTACGCCGCGGCTTTTTTTAA